>NZ_JBFTKS010000031.1:0-58757 GCF_056396065.1 Allobosea sp. 05T433
CCGATGAACCTTTGCTGCCGGCATCGGCTGGCCCGAAAACCGGAAACCACTTTTCGGGCCGATGAACCTTTGCTGCCGGCATCGGCTGGCCCGAAAACCGGAAACCACTTTTCGGGCCGATGCCTTAGATAAACAGCGGATCGGTCGAGAACGGCGCGGGCGCCGGGCCGAACAGAAAATCATCCTGGTTGAGAAAAACCTCCTGCCCAAAGCTCTCGAAGAGCGTGATCTGCCCGCGCTCCGAGGTGATCGTCGTCTGGAAGTCCTCGGTGACGATCGAGAGGTCGGCGAATTGCAGGCCGCTGCCGCGCAGGTCGAACAGGTCCGAGCCGTCCTGGAAGCCGGAGACCGTGTCGCCGAAGAAACTGCCCTCCGTGCTCCAGCGCCCGGTTCCGCTGTAGACGAAGAGGTCCTGTGCATTGTCGAGATCGAAGCCGAACTCGTCGCGGCCGGCCTCCATCTGGTCGTCGGCCACACCGCTGACCAGCCGATCGGAGCCACCTCCCCCGTTCATGCCCGAGCCGACCGCGCCGGCATGCAGTTCGTCATTGCCGGCATCGCCCTGCAGGCTGTTGTCGAAATTGCTGAAGGAGCTGTCGCTGCCGAAGAGGACGTCGTCGCCCTCGCCGCCCGAGGCGACGCCGCCGCCGTCACTGGTCGCGAGCGTCAACCGGTCGTTGCCCGCCTCGCCGAACAGATTGTCGAAGCCGCCCGGGCCGCCATCGAGGATATCGTCGCCGGCGCCGCCATGGATCTCGTCGCTGCCGCCAAGCCCGGTGACCTGGTCATTGCCGCCAGCGGCGAAGATCCGGTCATCGTCCCGCGTGCCAGTAATGACATCATCGCCATTCGTGCCGGCGATGACGAAGTCGGTGTTGGTGAAATCGCCGGTCGTGAAGCTCTGCAGGCCGGCAAACTCGACCGTGAAATCATCGGCATCGAGCAGGCCGTCATCATTGGTGTCGGCCACCAGGAACGTATTGCCGGCACGCTGGATATAACCCAGCTGCGTCAGCTCATCGCCGCCGCCCGGCAGGGCCGCTCCGATCCGTGGATTGGCCTCGATCTGGCCGACCCAGGCGAAATCGCCGCCGGAGAGCTGGAGCACATCGCCGTCGGCCAGTCCGGCACGCTGGAAATCGGCAACGAAATCGCGCACCGAGAAGCTCGAATCCGGCTGGAAGGCGCCGGCGTTGAAGTTGAACTGGTCGTTGCCGCCGCCGCCCTCGATCCGGTCGGCGCCTTCTTCGCCTTCCAGCTCGTCGGCGCCCGCGCCACCGCTCAACTGATCGCTGCCCCGGCCACCGAACAATTCGTCGGCGCCGGCGTCCCCGAACATCGCATCGGCGCCGTCGCCGCCGAACATGTCGTCGTCGCCGATGCCGCCCGAAAGCGTGTCGGCCCCATCATCGCCGTCGACATTGTCGTCGCCGGCACCGCCGGACACCGTATCGTTGCCGTCGCCACCCGCCAGCCCGCCGTCATCACCCGCGCCGCCATCGATCGTGTCATTGCCGGCATCGCCTGTCAGGAAGTCGCGGCCTTCGCCGCCATTGATCGTGTCGGCGCCATTGCCGCCCTGGATGAAATCGTTGCCGTCCCCGCCCGTCAGCGTGTCAGCGCCGTTGCCACCTTCGATGTTATCGTCGCCGCCGCGGCCATTAATCGTGTCGTTGCCGCCAAGCCCCAGGATCGTGTCGTTCCCCTGGGTGCCGTTCAGCGTATCCGCGCCATTGCCGCCGGCGATCACAAAATGCGTGCTGCCGAAATCCGACTGGACGAGATTGAGCTGGCCGTTGAGGCGGATCGTGAGATCGCCCTCGTCATAGCTGCCATTGTCGTTGCTGTCGGCGAGCACAAAGGTGTTGCCGCCGTTGAACGCATAGGAGATGGCCGCCAGCCCATCGCCGCTGGTCCCGATCGCGCTGCCGAGCGTGGGCATGGCGTTGAGCTGCCCGCCGAAGCTGAAACGCGTCGCGGGGCTGAAGGCGTCGAACTCCAGCGTGTCGCCAATGGCGTTTCCGGCGCCCTGGAAATCGGTGACGATATCGGTCAGGGCCGCGGTCGAGGTTCCGCCGAACGGGTCCCATTCGAACCGGTCATTGCCGCCGCCTCCGGTCAGCATGTCGGCGCCTGCGATCTCGAAATTGGAGTCGCCCGCCAGCGTGTCATTGCCGGCGCCGCCCTGCAGCACGTCGGCGCCGCCTCCGCCGGCCAGCTGATCGTCACCGCCGCCGCCGTCGAGCGTATCATTGCCGCCGAAGCCGAGGATGAAATCGGCGCCCGCCAAACCACGGATGAGGTCGGCGTCTTCCGTTCCGAAGAGCGTGTCGTCTCCCGTTGTGCCGTCGATATTGGCCATGATCCTGCTCCGAATTGGTGGAAATGCCCCTAGGAGCCCACGGACTTTTCTTGGCGGGCGGACGCTGATGCTCGGATCTGGGCGAGTCCGTCCTCCGCCGTCTCGTCACGATCAAGCGGGCGAGGTTCGGCCCCGCTTGGGAGTGGCGCTGTCTATCAGCAGCCCTCGCGCGCGAAGCTGACAGGTCCTGTCAGCGAAATGTCAGTTTGGCGGATGTAGGATGGACCATTGACCGCGAAGAACGGCGGGTATGGCCGAATTGCGACCGGGTTGAGGATGACGCGATGGTTGAGGGTGGTGAACCGGCCATAAGGCCCTGGCGACATCAGGTCCTGGTCGTTGCCGAGGGTGACGATTTCCTCTGCAGGCTCGAGGAGATGGACGCTTGGCTCGAGCGCTGGAAGATCACGTACCGCGCCGTCTCGGTGAAGCGGGACAAGGGCGCCATACGGGTCTGCTTTCGTGAGGCGAGCCTCGCCCACGCCTTCCATGAGACGCTTGGCGGCGAGCTCGTTCCGCCTGACGCGCTCGCCGCCGCCCTGGCGGCCGATCCCTTCGCCGAGACAGGAAGGCCGCGGCTGATGAGAGCGCCCGAAGTGTGATCAACGTCGCGTCGGGCCTGGGCTCCTCTGCCCGGCTCCGCGCTGCAAATCCGCGCGCCGCATGACTGCGCGGCGCGGAGGGCCGATGTCGGTTCTCGCAATCCTGCCGTCCGTCAGCACCGCGCCGCTCAATAGCCCAGCGCGCGGAGCAGGACGATCCGGAACGGATGCGTGAACGCGTAGAACACGAGAATGATCGCGATCATGGCCCCGATCCAGATATGCCTGCCGGATCGGGGCATCTTATCCAGGACTGTGCCGGCGCTGTCCCGTCACCGGGTCAGCGGCGCCAACACGGCTGCTGCGAGGATCACGACGATCGCTGTCCGGAACAGAACCCAGTGACAACGGGTCATCGTCAGGTCAGATCTTGATTGCGCATTCATGGGCAAACTCCCTCACGCACTCAACGACGGGGCGGAGGCTCGCGCCGTTGCCGGCAAAGGACAAGCAGAAACGCATGAATTCGACCTTTTGAGGCGCAAGTATTCGGCAGCAGTTGCTTAAGCGCCACACCCGAAACGCGGCACCGAAATGCAATCGTAGGTCGATTTCTTGACGCTCCCTACCCCGAATGCCAGCGCGCGCCGCGAATACTGGAATGACAGCCAGACGGCTGGCGGCGGGCTTCAGGGAAGCCGGGTCAGAACCGGTGTCACGACCCAACGGTCCCTGGGCAGCCTCGGGGCGACCTCCCCTGGGCCCTTCCAACGCAAACTGGCCCCGCCCGCCAAGGGCCACCAGTAGCCGCAACGATCAGGAGACGACCTTATCCGCCAGATGCGATCCCACCCCCGCGCTCACACCCATAAAGGTCGAAAACTGTAAAGTATCACCCCAAGATTCGACATGGAACATAATGAGATACGGCAAGGCCAAAGCCATCATAAATGCGGAACCAAACAGCACCCTGAAACTCTTCTCATGAGCTATGGCAAGTTCTCTAAACCTGCTCCCATAAGCCAGGACAAGCGCTCGTAACTTAGCAAAATTCACGATGCCCCCATTTCCTGTCCGCAGAACGCTCCGAGCGCTCCATTGGTGATATCGAGGGGTTGCATCTGATCTGTCGCATCGCGCGACTTGGCGGGCCCGGCTGATCAGCCGGACGATTTCGCCGGGCATTACGGAGATGGCCTTGGCGGCATCCGCGGATCGGCTCACCCCGCATGACCCGGCGCAGTCTTCTGCGCCCCTTGCCTGCCATGACCCGAGCCTCCTGCCCGCATAATGCTTCGGCCTGGACGCTGAATCGCAAGCTGCAGCTCATTCCTGCAGAATGCGCCCATGGGTTGCAATATCGACCAAAGGCGAGCCGCGCGCCTTTCCGACGAGGGGGTTGATGCGGCGGGGTTTGCGGCCACCTGTGCTAGGATCGGCATCGCCAGGGGCCGTGGTTTCCCCGGGGGCGATACCGACGAGCACGAGGGCCATCATGTCCGGGCTTGATCCGTCGCATATCATGCAGGTCGGGATGGGGTTCTTTGCCTCGAAGACGCTGCTTTCCGCCGTCGAGCTGGGGCTTTTCACGACGCTCGCCAAACAGCCGATGACGGCTGGCGAGATCGCCGCTTCCTTGCAGCTCAGTCCGCGCGCCATCCCGGATTTTCCCGATGCGCTGGTCGCGCTCCGATTTCTCGACCGTGACGGCGACGGCCCCGGGGCGCGCTATGCGAATACGCCCGACAGCGCCTTCTTCCTGGACCGGAACAGCCCGGCCTATATCGGCGGCATCCTGGAAATGGCGAATGCGCGCCTCTTCCGCTTCTGGGGAGACCTCACCGAGGCTCTGAAAACCGGCAAGCCGCAGAACGAGACCAGGCATTCCGGAGAATCCGTCTTCGCCACGCTCTATGCCGACCCGGCGCGGCTCGAGCAGTTCATGAACGCGATGTCCGGGATCTCGGCCGGCAATTTCAAACTGTTTGCGGAGGCTTTCGACTTCTCAAGATTCAGCAGCCTTTGCGATGTCGGCGGCGCGACCGGGCAGCTCTCCTGCATGGTCGCGGCCGCGCATCCGCATATGCGCTGCACCAGCTTCGATCTCCCGAAGGTCGTGCCGATCGCCCTGCGCCGGATCGAACAGGCGGGCCTGAGCGACCGGGTCGCGGCGGTGGGGGGCGACTTCTTCGCCGATGCTCTGCCCAGGGCCGATGTCATCACCATGGGGATGATCCTGCATGACTGGAACCTGGAGAAGAAGAAGGCGCTGATCCGCAAAGCCTATGACGCCCTGCCGCCGGGCGGCGCCTTCGTGGTGATCGAGGCCCTCATCGACAATGCGAGGCGCGAAAATGCCTTCGGCCTGACGATGTCCCTCAACATGCTGATCGAGTTCGGCGATGCCTTCGACTATTCCGCTGCCGACTTCGAGGGCTGGTGCCGCGAGGTCGGTTTCCGGAGGTTCGAGACCATGGCGCTGGCCGGCCCGTCGAGCGCCGCGATCGCCTATAAATAGCGGGATTGCCGATCGCGCTCGTCGCGAGGTGCCGTCTGCAGGGAGGACGCCCCAGCTCCGCCGGATCGGGTGACCCGGCGGGACCGGTCAGGGCGCGGGATCGGCTACGCTGCCTTGCGGTTGATCCCGGATTCGGCGAGCTTGCTGAGCTTCTTGTCGGCCGCGAATTCCTCGTCGAGATTCTGCTGTAGCAGGGTGGCGCAGTCGTTGCGGCCAAGCTGCTTGGCCCAGGCCGTCAAGGTGCCGTAGCGCGTGATCTCGTAGTGTTCGACGGCTTGCGCGCAGGCGATGATCGCGGCATCGACCACCTGCTTGTCGGCGACCTCACCCAGAACCTCGTCGGCTTCCTCGAGGATGCCGTCGATCGCCGGGCAATCCACGCCCTTCGCCTCCGCGCCATGTTGCTTGAAGACCTGTTCCAGCCGCTTGATATGACCTTCGGTTTCGCCGCGATGCGCGGTCAGCCCCTGCTTCAGCTGCGGGTCCGTGGCCTTGTCGATCATCTTCGGCAGCGACTTGTGGATCTGCTTCTCCGCGTAATAGATATCTTGAAGCGTGTGGACAAAGAGATCGTCCATCGTCTTGATGTCCTTAGAAAAAAGTCCCATTCCGTCCTCCTAGTTCTGATCCCCGCCGACGCCGGTTGATCGGGCGCGCTTGCTGCCTGACCAACGTATTGGCCGCCGGCCTGTTCCACGCCGCCGGGGCTTTTGGCCATGGCGAAGGAACCCGGCTGTCAGGGTCTTGGCTGAGCTGCTCGCCAGCCATGCCGCTTCGACAGGTTGTCAGCGATTGGGGGGAAGCCGTCCTGCGACGGGACGTTGTGGCCGCTCCGCCGCTGCGGAGCAGCGCCTCGCCGCGTCGCGAAAACCTCGTTCATTCATGGAGAAGGCAACAAAAAAGGAGCGTCGCCGCTCCTTGCCATTCCAACGCTATAGCGTGCCTGGGGGCTTGCGGCAAGACGCCGGTCACCCCCTATGAACGCTGCCCTCGACCTGAACCATGGGGAAAGGGAATAGCGAAATGCGTATCCTATTATCGACTTACGGGTCGCGCGGCGACGTTGAACCGATCGTGGCCCTGGCGGTGGAGTTGCGGGCACTCGGCCTCGAGGTGCGGTTATGCGCGCCGCCGGACGCGGAGTTCGCAACGCTGCTGGCCCGTGCCGGCATCCCGTTGGTACCCTTCCGCAAATCGTGGCGCGCATGGGCGGAGCAACCCTCGACCGCGGAGGAGCGGGTCGTGAGCGTCGACGCCTTCGTGGCCGGGTTCATCGCAGCGACCTATGACACCCTCGCCGAGGCAGCCGAGGGCTGTGACATGCTCGTCGCGAGCGGCATGTTGCATTTCGTCGCGCGGTCGGTGTCCGAGACGGTCGCCGTCCCTCACCGGTTCGCGATCTTCTGTCCGAGTTTGCTGGACGCCCAGGGCTGGCACGCGCAGGTCGGCGCGCCGATCAACGCCCATCGGGCGTCGATCGGCCTGCCGCCGGTGGAGGACCTCCCGGCCTTCCTGTTCACCGGTCGGCCCTTGGTGGCAGCGGACCCGACCCTGTGTCCCGAAGTGACGCCCGGAGCGCTTCCTGTCATCCGAACCGCGGCATGGATATTGCCGGACGAAAGACCACTCCCGGCGAATCTGGTGGCGTTCCTGGATGCCGGCGCAGCGCCCGTCTATGTCGGCTTTGGCAGCATGCGCGTCCCCAACGACAGCGCCCGTGTCGCCATAGAGGCGATCCGCGCGCAGGGCCGCCGTGCTCTCGTCGCCCGGGGCTGGGCCGACCTGGGCTTGATCGACGACGGCGCCGACTGCCTTGCCATCGGCGAGGTGAACCAGCAGGCCCTGTTCGGTCGCGTGGCCGCCATTGTCCATCATGGCGGGGCGGGTACGACGACGACGGCGTCCCGGGCCGGCACGCCTCAGGTCGTTGTCCCCCAAGCGGTGGACCAGTTTCACTGGGCTGCCAGGGTGACCGAACTCGGCATCGGAGCTGCGCACGATGGCCCGACTCCGACCTTCGCGTCGCTGTCGGCGGGGCTCGGTACAGCCCTGAGGCCTGAAACCGGTGCCAGAGCAGCCACCCTGGCGGGCGCGATCCGCACCGACGGGGCGGCGTCAGCCGCGAGGCTGCTGGTCGATGCGACATTCGACGGCTGGTGAAGCAGGCCGCCAGGGACAGGGCGCGCGTGCTTCTGGGAGGTGCCGGCCATTCGCTCATCTGAATGATGACCGGACCGCCGTTGTCGTGGAACCTCGCTTAGGGCCCGACGTTTCCTGCGCAGCCGGGCCCGACAACACGGAGGCCACCATGCGAGACGGTTACGGACGGAAGATCCCCACGACGGATGCGGCAGCCATCCTCCCCCACGGACGGGGCGAGCAGGGCAAGAACCAGGACAACCGGGGCGAGCGCATGCGCGATCGCGCCCCCTCCGGGCAGAGCCCCGAGAAGGCAGCCGAGCGCCCTCCTCCCGGCATTTGCGAAACCTGAGGTGATGACGATGACAGCCGAGAAGCATACCGACGCGCCGGTGCCCTATCGGACGGCGCAACGGCCGGGACAATCGGGCGCACCGGAACAGCGTCGCCCGGGCCCGAGCCCCTTGTCGAAGCATCAGACCGGGCCGCATGCCCCGTTCGAGGCCGATGAGCACGACAGCGCCGCCACGATCAGACATGGGGGCCAGCCTGAGCCGAAGAAGCCGGGCTGAGGCCTGGCCTGGGCCATGGCGGGGCTGGGCCCAGGGCTCAGTCCCGATAGATGCGTGGCGCGTCCTGGACGCTGGGCACGGTTCGGAACATCCTGACCCCGAAGCCGGCCACAAGCGCCAGTACGGTGAGCCAGATCAGGATGTCGAGAAAGCGCGAGCGCATGACAGGTTTCGCCCGGCATCGATGAGGACTGCAACTGCAACCCGGGCCGGCGCCATCCGGTTCCGCGCGACGTTGCAGAAAAGGTGATACGATCGTGTCCTCGACAGGCATACCCGGTGAGGTGTTGCTGAAGCTCGGATTTCCCGAAAACCGACTCCCTGAAGCATCGGCTTTTCGGGCCGATGCTAGTAGCCGCCGATGATCGGGAGGATCTCCCCGGTGATGTAGCTGGAGCAGTGCGGCGAGGCGAGGAAGACATAGGCCGGGGCGATTTCCTCCGGCTGGGCCGGGCGCTTCATCGGTGTCTGCGCCCCGAATGTCGCGACATCCTCGGCCGTCTTGTCGGATGGATTGAGCGGCGTCCAGACGGGACCGGGCGCGACCGCATTGACCCTGATCCCGCGCGGCACGAGATGGGCGGCGAGCGAGCGGGTAAAAGCATGGATGCCGCCCTTCGTCATGGAATAGTCGATCAGCGCCTCACTGCCCATCAGCCCGGTGACGGAGCCGGAATTCACGATGGCGCCGCCGACTTTCATATGGTCGAGGGCCGCCTGCGACATGTGGAAATAGCCGTAGAGATTGGTCTTCAGCGTCGTGTCGAAATGCTCTTCGCTCAGATCCTCGAAACGTGGGGAATGGACCTGGAAGGCGGCGTTGTTGACGAGCACAGCTTGCCGAAGGTCTTGACGACCTTGGCCACCGCCTTCCGGCAGAAGCCTGAATCCCGGACATCGCCGGGGATGACGAGGCAGCGCCGCCCCTCGGCCTCGATCGCCTGCCCGGTCACCTTCGCGTCCCCGGCCTCGCCGAGATGCAGGATCGCGACATCGGCACCCTCGCGCGCGAAGAGCACGGCGACCGAGCGTCCGATCCCGGAATCGCCGCCCGTGATGATGGCGACCTTGCCCTCGAGTTTGCCCGAGCCCTTGTAATAGGGCGCATCATACATCGGGGCCGGATCGAGCACGGCCTCCGAACCCGGCTTGGCCTGATGCTGCTTCCTGAAGGGCGGCTCGGGATAACGTCGCGCCCCAGCCTGCATCGCGCCGGATTTCGCCTCTGCCGGCTTCGCATCCGACCGCGCCACCTGCCTCTGGATCCGGCGCTGCTGCTGGATCGCGGAATTTGTCGCGCTGTTCGGCTTTGCCGGGCTCCTGGGTTCCGCTTGTGGCTTGGTCTTGGTCTGAACCTTGCTGGATTTCGCCATCACGGCCTCCGTGCAATCGCATTCCGGAGTTGAACGGGCGCCGCGGGCCCGGGTTCCATTGCCGGTGCGGGATCGGCGCGCTCTGTTCGGGCGTCCGTCCTGATCGCCCTGCTCGCCACCGAGCTGCACGGTGACGCGTTCTCCCCCTGTCCTCCGAACACGCAGCCGCCTCAGCCTCTCCGTGAACTGCCCCTCATCCCTGTCAGCCCCTGTCTGTCGGTAGCGGCTCCTCTTCGTCCTGCCGTGCGACGAAACGGCCATTCGCGAGGCCAGGCGCGGAGCGCAGCAGTGCCAGCAAATGGAGCGTGGCGGGGCTGAGATAGCCGCCTCGGCGCAGGACCGCATAAATCGGATTGGCGACGTGCAGGTCCGCGACCGGAATCGTCGCGAGCGAGCCAAGCCGCCGCTCCTCGTCGATCGCGCTTTCTGGCAGCAACGCGATGCCGAGACCGGCCTCGACCAGCCGCTTCATCGCGTTCAGGCTGTCGATCGATGTCCAGCGGACCTCGCCGATGCCACGCGCCTGAAACTGCGCGAAGATGTTGTCCGCGAAGGTCTCGCGCTGATCATAGGCATTGCGGAACGCAAACCAGGGTTCATGGCACAGCGCCGCGAGCGATCCGAGCCGTTTGCCCGCGAAACGATGCTGGGCGGAACAGGCCACGACCATTGTCTCGGAGGCGATGTGCTCGCAGACGAGATCTGGTGCGATGTCGAGGAGATAGCGCAGCCCGATCATCGCTTCGCCGCGCCGGACCCGGTCGCTCACCTCAGCGCTGGTCGCGGTGCTGATCGAGAGATCGACCTTGGGATGATCGGCAGCGAAGCGCTTGAGAACCGCGGTGAGGTTCGTCCCGGCTAGCGTGCCCACTGCCACGATCGCGACACGGCCGGCGACCTCCGTGCGCAGCGCCTTGATCGCGCTTTCCGCGTCGCGCAGCGCCGCAAGCACGCGTTCGGCGTGCGGCAGCAGCGCGCGGCCGGCTTCGCTGAGCACCACGCCCCCGGACGCGCGCTCGAAGACCGGCACGCCGAGTTCGTCCTCGAGCAAGGCGATGCGCCGGCTGATCGCCGGCTGCGAACGGCCGAGTACCTCCGCGGCGCTGGAAAAACCATTGGCCTGATGGATGGTGACGAAAGTCAGAAGCGCTTCGTTGTCCAGGCCCATGAAAGACACGCCCATGCAAAAAACTGATCGGCCTTAGAGAAACTATGATTTCGACGGATGCCTGGGCAAGCGCTATCGAAGAGGAAGCAAAGATGGCGCCGCGGCGCGAACCGGACGGAGCAGCACCATGACGGCGAGGATTTCGGCGCCTGCAGCCCCTGCTCCCGCGTTATCTCAGTACCACTCCCCGGCCCATGTTCGCGCTGCGCCATCGCATCCCGATCCATACCCCTATTACGGCCGGCTCGCCCGCGAACGTCCCTTCTCCCGGGACGAGGCCAATGGCTGGTGGGTGGCGGCGAGCGCTGCCGCGGTCACCGAAGTCCTGACCAGCGCGATCTGTCTGACCCGCCCCTTGAGCGAGCCCATCCCTGCGGCGCTGCAGGGCGGCGCAGCAGCGGAGATCTTTGGCCGGCTCGTGCGCCTGCGGGATGACGAGGCGCGGGGCAGGCTGAAGGAGGCGGTCACGAACGCCGTGCGCGGCCTCGATCTCGGCGAGGTCGCGGCCCTGGCACACAGGCGTGCGGCCGAGCTCGACGACGAACTCGGGCCGAGGCTCGATGAAGCGACCACGACGCAGTTCATGTTCGCACTGCCCGTGCAGGTCATCGCGCTGCTGCTCGGCATTCCCCGCGAACGCTTCGGCGACGTCATGGGGTGGCTTGGCGCCTATGGGACCGCAGCCGCAGCTGCTGGAACCGGAATTCCCGCGCTGACGCCCGACTTGCTGACATCAGGACATCAAGGCGCGCAGGCGCTGTTTGACCTCGCCAGTGCCGTCGGGAAGGCCGACGCGCAGCGGGGCCCGTTATTCCAGGCGCTGCTGCGCGAAGCGACGCGTTTCGGCTGCGACGACGAAAGGGATGTGATCGCCAACGCCCTTGGCTACATGGTCCAGGGTTTCGCCGGAATGGCCTCGCTGATCGGGTTGACGCTGCTCGCACTGGCCCGGCGGCCGGAACTCCTCCGGCAGGTCGAGGCCGATCGGACATGCCTGCGGCCGCTCATCCAGGAGGTGGCGCGCTGCGATACCGTCACCAGCAGCACCTTCCGTTTCATGGCGCGCGACGGCAGGATTGCCGGACATAAGCTTCGTCAGGGCGATCTGATCATCGTGCTTCTGGCGGCCGCGAACCGCGATCCCGCGCTCAATCCCGAGCCGGATCGCTTCGATATCGCGCGCAGGGACCGCAGATCCCTGGAGTTCGGCGCCGGTCGCCATGTCTGCCCCGCGGACAAGGTCGCAGCTCTGATCGTCGAGATCGCGGTCGGGCATCTGCTGACGCGCGGCGTGCCGCTGGAGCGCCTGGAGGCCGGCCTGTCCTATGCCGCCTCGGGGCATGTCCGCACGCCCTTGTTCAAGCGCTGAGT
Organism: Allobosea sp. 05T433; assembly: GCF_056396065.1. Taxonomy (NCBI): domain Bacteria; kingdom Pseudomonadati; phylum Pseudomonadota; class Alphaproteobacteria; order Hyphomicrobiales; family Alloboseaceae; genus Allobosea; species Allobosea sp. 05T433. The sequence continues at coordinate 12,046 of NZ_JBFTKS010000031.1, forward strand.
GGCTGTCCGCGAAACGGAACCCCTGAAAAGCCGATAGTCCATGCTGCGCCCATGCCAGGCGTCCAGCGGCGGCAACGCGGCACGCACAACATCTCTCGCCGGATCACGCCCTGACGTAACGGCGCTCTTGCCGGCTCGCATGAAGCTGCTAGCATCCGCGTAAGCTCTTCCTGCGCCTACCTTCCCCCGACATTCCAGTGAATCCGACGTTTCTGCGTTCCCTGAGCGAGATGCGGCCCAATGGACAAGAAGCTTACGCCACCTTCGCTCAAGGAAATCGTATCGCAATTGCGATATGACTGGTTCGGCAAGGATGTGCAGCAGACTCCGACCGTCAGCTATGTTTGGACCGCCGATCAATTCGGTCATTTCGGCCTCGGCTTCCAGATCACCTTCCTGTTCAGCTGGATACTCGCCGCCCTCTTCACCGATCTTCCGGCCTGGAAGACTGCGATCATCGCTGCCCTGCTCAATATGCTGCTCTGGATCGTCAAGGAGGTGCTCGACATCGTCCGCGAGCGCCGGCGCCAGGGCCCGCTCTTTCCGTTCAACCGCCGCGAGCTCTGGTGGAATGTCGCGACCGCGCTGTTCTTCATCGGCGCGGGCGCGATCGTCGCCGGCGCCTCGGGGCTCGGCGGCGTCCAGGCCATCGTCGCGCTGCTGGTCATGCTCGTGCCCGCCACGCTGCTGGTGCTCTGGTGGGTGAAGCGCAAGATGACCTTCCAGCAGGTCGGCCTGCCCTTCCTGTTCCGCCTGACCAATCTCTGCTCGACCATAGAAAGGCCGGATCCCGGCTACCGCGACGCGCTGATCGCCCTGTCGGAGCCGCCGACGAAGGGCGCGAACGCGCCGCGTTTTCCGCATGTGCTGCTCACCGGCACGGTCGGCTCGGGCAAGACCTGCCTCGCCTGCGGCATCGGCACCGAATACGCCTTCCGGCTCGGGATTGCGCGCTACACCACCCTGGTGAAGCTGTTCGAGGCCGCGGTCGAGCGCAAGGAAGACGCCGATTCCGGCCACCCGCCGCTCGAGGAACAGGATGGCCGCATCCTCTGGCCCTGGCGCAATGTCGACCTGCTCATCGTCGACGATGTCGATGCGCTCCTGGTCGAGCCGCCGCTGCCGAAGCCGACCACGGCGACTGCGGCCGAAGCCACGGCAAAGCGCCCGGTCGACCAGAGCGCGCTGCGCAGGATCGTCTTCAACCAGCTCGCGATCGTCGGCATCCAACGCTTCCGGACGCGGCGCACGGTCTGGGTCGTCAGCGATCCCAGCGAGGCGGAGGAGTGGCGCAACACCATTGCCGAGGCGCTCGGCCTGCCCGTGGGCGACGACACCGCCCTGCCCGTCATCCGCCTGCTCAGGGACGAAAAGGCGCTCGCCGCGATGGCCAAGACGCGGGCTTAGGCAAGACGAGGGCCTGGGCAAGAGGCGGGGCTGGGCAAGACCGGGGTCGGAGGGAGGCCGGAGCGAGTGGATTGAATCGGACGTCTGGCTCCCGCACGGGCGTCCTACTGGCAGGGAAGACCGACGCGGTCCAACCGGTTAGCGGGCTGCCGGAATGCCGCAGGAGGGTGGCTTCCGGACGTCGAGCGCATCGGCACGGCCGGGCCGGATCGCGCCAGAGGAGACGTTCGGTCTCCTTTGCATATTCCGAGCTTTCGAGCTTACGTTCAGTGGCTGTGTCAATGCAGGCTGGTTCAATGCACGAGAACGACCAGAATGCCGGTGGGCTCCGCTTTGACGTCGTCGCGGGGCTTACGGCGGCTGCCGTCGTGCTGCCCAAGGCCATGGCATACGCTACTGTGGCGGGCCTGCCGGTGCAGGTTGGCCTCTACACATCCCTTGTGCCAATGGCCGTCTACGGATGGCTCGGCTCCTCCCGCGTGCTCAGCGTCAGTTCCACCACCACGCTCGCGATCCTGACTGGCGCCCAGCTCGGTGCAGTCGTCCCGGACGGCGACCCGGCCAAGCTGCTCACCGCGACGGCGACGCTGACCGCCCTGGTTGGCGCCTTGTTGCTGCTCGCCAGGCTCGTGCGCCTGGGCTTCCTCGCCAATTTCATCTCGGCACCGGTCCTCACCGGCTTCAAGGCCGGCATCGGCCTCGTCATCCTGCTGGACCAGGCCCCCAAGCTCTTCGGAGTGCACATCACCAAGCAGTCCTTCTTTGCCGACATTCTAAGCGTCGTGCGCGCGCTTCCGGAGACGTCGCTGCTCACTGCCGCAGTGGCGGCGGCGACCGCGATCGTTCTGATCGGGATGGAGCGTCTGAAGCCGCATTCACCCGCCCCACTCATCGCAGTGGCCACCGCCATCGCAGCGTCATGGATCTTTCACCTGGGCGCTCAGGGTGTCTCGACCGTAGGGCATATCCCGCAGGGCCTTCCCTCAGTGACGCTCCCCGATCTTGCGTTGGTGCAGCAACTGCTGCCGGGAGCGCTCGGGATTGCCCTGATGAGTTTCACCGAAACCATTGCTGCAGGCCGGGCTTTCGTTCGACCTCGCGATCCTCCGATCAATGCCAATCGCGAGCTGGTGGCGACAGGCGCAGCCAACATTGCCGGCTCCTTGCTCGGCGCGATGCCGGGCGGCGGCGGCACATCGCAAACGGGCGTTGTTCGCGCGGCGGGCGGGCGAACCCAGGCTGCCTCGCTGGTGACAGCGGCGGCGGCCCTTGCAACCATGCTCCTGTTCGCACCTTTGCTCGGGCTCCTTCCGAATGCCACGCTGGCAGCCATCGTCATCGTCTACTCAATTCCGCTTATCCAGCCGGCGGAGTTCAACGCCATTCGCAAGGTGCGCAGGATGGAGTTCGGCTGGGCGATCGTCGCAACCATTGGCGTCCTGATCTTTGGAACCCTTCAGGGTATCGTCATCGCGGTCATCCTTTCGCTGATCGGCCTGGCCAGCCAGACATTCCATCCCCGGATTACGGTCATCGGCCGCAAGCGCGGAGCCGACGTGCTCCGCCCTCTCGATCCTGAAAACCCTGATGACGAAACCTTCGAGGGGTTGTTGATCCTGCGGCCGGAAGGGCGGCTCTTCTTCATCAATGCCCAGGATGTGGCTGACCAAATCACCGCTCTTGTTGGTCAGCATAAGCCGCGGGTCCTCGCGCTCGACTTCAGCCGCGTTCCTGACATCGAGTACTCGGCCCTCCAGATGCTGCAGGAAGGCGAGAAGGGCATGACGGAACGGGGTGTCATCGTCTGGTTCGTGGGCCTCAATCCTGGCGCGCTTGAGGTCATTCGCCGTGCAGGTTTGGACACGCTGCTCGGCCCGGACCGGTTGCTCTTCAACGCACGCGCCGCCATCGAACGCTACACGGCGTTGAACGCGCTATCGGCAAACGCTGCCGGATTGGTTCCTGACCCAAAAGCGTGAGAGGCCGATGTCCAATCGGCTTTGTCGACATACGATCCCGAGCCTGCATCTGCTCCAGCGATGCAATCCATCGGGCCACGAGCATACTGAGGAAGGCGCATTCAACGGCCCGCAATCGGAGAATTTCGAATGACCAGTTCCAACGATGTGCAGAGGACAATCATCCGCAACAAGCTCCTCGGCAGGTGGGCCGCCGAGAAATTGGCACTCACGGGCCGGGACGCCGATGCCTATTCGGATGACCTCGCCAGAAGCACGGTCGATCCCGAGCGCAGTGACGTGTTCAGCAAGATCCGCAAGGACTTTGACGCCGCAGGCGTGGCCCAATCGGACGAGCAGATTCTACGCGTCATGACCGAATTCATGCTCAAAGCAGGGAGCCTCATGCCGACAACGCGGGGTGGTTCCCGCGATGCTGCAGCGGTGATGCTCGCACGCAATCTCCAGTCGGGCTGAGGCCGGCTGTAGATTGGCTGGCGGCGGCGGTTCCGGCCTGGGCGCGGGTGCGCGGATCAGGCCTCCCGGACCAGGAGCACGTCCGCATCGACGCCCCGGAGCACGCCTTCGGCATGGCTGCCGATCGCATCCTGCACCAGCCCCCGACTGCGATGCGCGCCGACGACGACGAGACTGACGCCGGTCTCCTGCACCTGCCGCTTGATCACATTGACCACGGCCCCATCGTCCAGGACCAGCTCGATGCGATCCCGCACGGCCTGCGGAAGCTCTGCCGCCGCCAGGAACTCCGCCATGTCCTCGGCAGCCTCGGAGTGCAGATGTTCCGCCGCACCTTCGACCTTGTAGCGACCGGTCGTCGCCTGCGGGTTGACGTGGAGCAGCACGAGACGTGCCGTCGGAAAGAGCGCGGCGGCGGTCAGCAAGGCCGCGCGCGAGCACTCGGAGAAATCGGTGGCGACGAGGATGCGGTCATAGGGGCGCTCCGCCCGCTTGCGGACGACCAGCACCGGCACGGAGGCATGGCGCACGATATGGTCGACCGCCGTCCCGGTGACATAGTCGCCGAGGCTGTTGAAGCGCGCGACACCGGTGATGATGACGCCGCTGCCGCGCTCCACCGCCAGATTTGCCAGCACGCTCGGAGCCGAGCCGACCCGGACGACGAACTCAGCCTGCGCCGCCGTCGGCGGCAGCTCGGCGCGCAGCCGCGCCGTCGTTTCCGCCAGGTTCGGAACCGCGTCCTCGAGGACATGGGCGATGGCGAGCCTCGCCCGCCATGCCTCGGCAAGGCGCAAGGCGCGTTCGAGCGGGCGATCGGCCCTGGCCGAAAAATCGCTGGCGAACAGGACTTCAACGGGAGGCGCTTTGCTCGTCTCAGCCATGTGAACACCTCACTCCGGAATCGCGATGATCTCTTTGGCGCCTTGGATAGCATGCCGGTCTGCCGCGATCATCCGGTCGCCCCAGCCGGCGCAGGTTTGTCTCCTCCGTTGCGCCGAGTGGCGTGACAGCCGAGAGGGACTGCCAGGCGCCCGACCGGAGCCCGCTATCCCCTCGCCGCGGCCTTTCAGTTGCCCCAGTCGACAATAGTGAGATCAAGCGGAAGCGCGCGCCGGATCGCCAGAGGGGGCACGAGCGGCGTCAGGCTGACAGGCGAGCCGGTTTCCGCCGCCCGGTCGAAATCCGCAGTGCCCGCCAGATCGACCGCCTTCACCGTGGCGGCCTCGAAGACATAGGGCAGGCCATTGGCGAGAAGTGGCGAGGGCCCGTCCATGACATGCAGGTGCAGATGCGGCTCCGAACTGTTGCCGGTATTGCCGACTGCGCCGATGACATCGCCGCGGCGCACCCTGTCGCCGGTCCTGACGCGGACGCTGCCGGGTTGCATATGGGCGTATAGCACGAAGGCGCCACCGCCGATATCCAGCACTGCGAAATTGCCGTCGGCCTCGCCGATCGGCAGCCCGTCGGGAAGCGCTCCGGGGACCTGATCGGCAAGATCGGCACGCATATCGACGATGGTGCCGTCGCTCACCGCCAGGATAGGCTGGCCATAGATGTGATAGCTCGCGACCTGCTTCCTATCGCCCGCGAAGAGTCGGCCATCCCCGCCAAGCTTCTCCCAATCGATGGCAAAGCGCTGGGCGAGACGAAAGGCGCCGTTCAGCGGCAAAAGGGCCCGGACATGCCGGGTGGAATCGCAGCAGCCGTCGCCCGCGATATAGTTTTCGCCCCGAAGCGGCGGCCCCAGAACCGGGGGCGCCGCTGTCGTGACTGCGGTCGCGCCAAGCTGGATCGCGGCATCCGCCTTGAACTGATCGAACCAGGCATCGACCTTATGCGTCAGCCGCTGCGGTGCCGCGCGCCCCTGCGGCAGCGCGATGTGGAGAAAGGCGACCCCGTATTGATAGCCGCCCAGCTCCGCCGACTCATTGCCGCGCCGGCCACCGGGGGAGAAACGCCGCGCGATCTCGGCCTCGTCTAGCGTCGAGAGCGGCTCCTTGTCGTCGTCGCCATAGAGCGTGAACCGCTTCATCACGACGCGCTCGCCGGTCACATTCGAGAGCTGCAACTCGTAGACGATATGCTGACGACCATCGGAGCCGAGCACGGGCTGCGGCGCGAACAGGACCTTGCCGATGAGCCCCGTCAACGTCACGCCCTGCTGCGGGGGGGCCGCGGATTGCGCCCGGGCCGTGCCCGACAAGGACAGCGGGACCACGGCAGCGATTGCCGCAAGACGCATCATTCCGGTCAATGGGTACATGGCAGCGTCCTGTTGCGGATTTCGGGGGCTCAGGCGGGCGCCAACCGGTCGAGCGTCAGCTCGATATCGGTGAAATCCCTGGGGGCGGCTTCGCAAAGCGCGGAGGTCGAATGCATGCCGAGCGCGGTGAGGATGCTCGCCGCGAGGTCCCGCCTGGCGGCATCGGCGCGGTAACCCAGGCCGGCCAGCTCCTGCTCGATTCCGTCCGCGTCCGCATCGAGATAGCCCATGCGCGCGGCCAGATCTTCGATGCTGCGGCCATGCGCCCGCACGAACAGGATGCGGCAGGCGACAGCGCGGGCATTGGGATCATGGACTGCCGCGCCGCTGAGAATGCCGCCGATCAGATTGGCGGGCGGAGTGGGCACGTTCAGCGCCAGGAAAAACAGGCGGTGCGTATAGGAACATGTCAGGGCGCTTTGCGCGGTTCGCCCGTCGCTGAGCAGCTGCCCCTCCATCGCGACCGGGCGGTTGAACAGGCTTTCGCAGTAGCTGATCTGCAATTGCTGCATCGCATCGGCGTAGACCCGCATCGCGCCGATGATCAGCCGGCCCGCCTCGACACGCGACCAGGCCGGCGAAATCGCGAGATAGGTTCCGGCCAGCCAATGCTCGCCGGGCTGTCGTGCCCCCGCCCGGGTGGGAGATGGGGTGACCGGGCCCGGCGCCGGCACCGGCCGCAGACCGGCCTCGCCCCGGAGCGTCGCAAGCACGGTTTCCGGCACGCCGAAGCGGGCGCAGATCGCGTGCTGGAACTCCTCGAACGAGGACGAGGCCAGGAAGGGCGCCGTCAGCGCACCGCCGAGCACCCTCGCCCAATCCTCATAGACGCTGGAGGTGCGCGGCATCGCCTTGCCCGAGAGCCATTTGTAGGCGTTCTGGGTGACGAACAGGGTGGCCGGATTGACCGCCGCAAAGCGCGCGCAGAGTTCCTTGTTGGTTGGGCAACCCAGGGCGAGCGCGGTGAGTTTCAGCTTCAACGCGAGGTTGAACCAGGATTTTTCGAGGGGCTGCTGGCCGATCTCCACGCCAAAATGGTTCACGGCCGCCCCCAGGGATTGCCCCGCCCTCGCGGAGTGATCCCGGCCGATGCTAGTGGACCGCCGGGCGCGACACCAGCACGGCAGGCGGAGTTGGTTTAAATTGCGCTGCGGTCCCCGACCTGTCTCCGGCTTCCCGGATCGTTCAAGGCCGGGACGTCGCTGTTCAGTGCTGTGCAGCGCCCTGGAGAGCCTGCCGGCGCGCCGCGATCATCCACTGCCCCGAGCTTGCCGGGGACGAGCCTGTCATTCCAGCGGCTGCCCCCGTTCAAGAGACGGCTCCCCGGCCGCGCAGATGTTCCGTCCGGCTTCCTGAAGAGGCCGAACGGAACGCCTGAGGCTGCTTACTCCGCGTAGGATTGCGTCGCCCAGGCGGCCTTGAGCTTCGGTGAGACCTGGGCGCCGAAGGGGCCGAACCACTTGTTGAACAGGGTTTCGGCCTCGCCCGACTTGAACATCTTCGCCATGGCGTGATTGACGATCCAGAGAACCGTCGGGTTGAGCTTGGGCACCATGAAGCCCTGCGGCGCATAGCCGTATTCGGTACCGACGATGGTCAGGGCGTCCGGGTTCTTCGACTGCCGGATCAAGCTGTAGAAGGCGCCGTTGTCACTGAAATAGGCGTCGGCACGCCGCGTCTCGACAGAGATCAGCGCGGCAGCGTGGTCGTCGACATTCTGGATGCGGATGTTGAGGCCCTTCTCGGCGATGAGCTTCTTCAGGTCAGGCTCGCTGCTGCCGCCGGTGGCGACTGCGACGATCTTGCCGTTCAGATCCTCGTATTTGGTGATGCCCGAATTCTTCAGGACGAGCAGCTGGCTCGACGAGACATAGGAGACCGAGGAGAAATCAACCTGCTTGTTGCGGCCGAAGGTGTTGACCGTACCGCCGCATTCGAGATCGACCGTGCCGTTGGCGACGAGCGCCTGGCGGTTCTGGATGCTGACCGGCACGTATTTGACCTTGAGGTCGGGCAGCTTCAGCTCCGCCTTGATGTCCTCGATGATGCGCTGGCAGAACTCGACGGAGTAGCCGGACGGCTTCTTGTCGTTGTCGAGGAAGCCATAGGGGTAGAGCGTTTCGCGAATCCCCATGGTGATGGTGTTGGTGTCGCGCAATTTCTTGACGATCGCGTCCACCTCCTGGGCCTGGGCCGTGGCGGCCAGGCCGAAGGCCAAGAGGCCGCCGATCGCAGCGACAAGGTTCCGTCTCATGTTCTTCTCCCCTTTGTAGCGATTGCCCGAGCACCGGCCGGTGCTCGGGAGTTCTAGAATCCAGTGCGGGCCCGTTCCCGCAGCTGTGCGCTGCTCATCTGCTCGAAGCCGAGCGCGGGCAGCAGGTCGTTATCCCCGACAAAGTCGCGACCATAGGCGGCAGACAGCATGGTCAGTCCAGCCTCGTGCAGCGTCGCGGGCTGCCCGGCGAGCCGCCCGAGCAGGACCGTCGGCAGCAGGCCGAAGGGCGCGTCCTCGAGCACATAGCGACTGGTCAAGGTCGCCGGGCCGAAGCCGCCATTGCCGCGCTGGTGCAGCTCCGCATTCATCTCGGCGATGCTTGCGACCGGCAGCTGGTAGGAAAAGGCGTAGTGCTCCTTGATCGTCCGCACCGAGACGTCAAAAGCCTGCGCGATCGCCAGGCGCTCCGCGTCGAGCAGCTCCATGACACGCCCAACCGCCGGCGTGACGTTCTCCGCCTGCCCCCAACGCTCGCCGCGCTCCATCCGCGTGAGGTTGAACAACGCGATCGCAAGATGGTTCTGCGGGTTGAGATTGCTGAGCGCGATCGCGAGCAGCCCGTCGCGCTTGACGAAGCGATCGCCGAACAGGGCGGTACAGAGCGCGTGGCCCTCGTCGAGCCCGGTTTCCGGCACGGTCGCGATGTCGATCTTCGAGCGCAGCGAATTGACCGCGGCCTCGGTCGGCGAGGCCTTGCGCCCGGTCGTCAGCGTCGTGCCCCAGGCGATGATCGGCGCGCGGATGCCGCGCGCGGCCAGGAGCCGCGAGAGATAGAGCGCCCCGAAGGAGGCGTGCGAGCTGATGATGACCGGCTGCCCCTCGCGCAGATGCTCGGCGGTCGCCTCCAGCGCCATCTTGTGCGCGTTGCCCGGCATGGCCAGCATCACCACGTCGGAACCGGTCACGGCCTCCTTCGCGCCATGGGCGATGCGGGGATGGAAACTCGCCTCGATCGCGCCGCTGGCCCGCAAGGGGGCCCCCGCCGCCAGCTCGGTCGTGCCCTGGCCGGAGGGCGACCAGAGCATGGGATCATGCCCACTGACCGAAAGCTGGGCGGCAGCGCCATAGGCGGCGGCGCCTGCTCCAAGGATACTCACGCGCATGGGATTTGGGCCTTTGGATCGGGGGACGATAAGGGGCGGCGGCGAGCCGGCGCGGGAGCCGGGACCTGCGGGGGTCCAGGCCTCACGGCGGCCCGGTTGAATCCACTATAACGGAACACGCTCAAGTAGAACCTCGCTCCTGCCGGACCTTCTGGTAGAGCAGAACCATCAGGCCGCGGGCCGGCTGATCAAGCTCGTTGCAGATCGAGTGGGGCACATCCACGGGATAGCGCGCCGTCTCGCCGGCCTTGACCGGATAGCGCGAGGACCCGCTCGCAATGACGAACTGGCCCGACAGGACCGTGAAATGCTCGACCGCGCCCGGCGCATGCGCGGCGCTGTCGAGCMGGCCATGGCCGGCGATCTCGACATCATACCATTCGACCGTGCCGGCCAGGCTCGGCGGGCTGAGGATGCGCAGCTGGCAGGAACCGTCGGCACTGCGGATCTCCGGCGTATGCTCCGGCGGGACGATCTCGATCGCGCTGCCGCCGGGCGAGGATTCGCTGCCTTGGAGGAGTGCGGAAATCTCGATCTGCAGCCCACGCGTCAGGCTCCAGAGCACCGCGAAGGTTGGATTGGCCTCGCCCCGCTCGATCTGCGACAGCATCGATTTCGACACGCCGGAGACGGCTGCGAGCTGCTGCAACGTCAACCCCCGCGCCTTGCGCTGGCGCTGGAGGATCGGTCCGATCTGGGGGGCGCTCAGCTCTGTCATGCCGGCGGCCTAGTGTGTCAGGACCTTGGTCAGGAACTGCTTGGCGCGCTCTGTCGCAGGGGCGGTGAAGAACTGCGCCTTGGGCGTGTCCTCGAGGATCTCGCCGCCATCCATGAACAGCACCCGGTCGGCCACGCGCTGCGCGAAGCCCATCTCATGCGTCACGACCATCATGGTCATGCCTTCTAGCGCCAGTTCCTGCATCACCTCCAGCACCTCGTTGATCATTTCGGGATCGAGCGCCGAGGTCGGCTCGTCGAACAGCATGGCGGCCGGGTCCATGGCGAGCGCGCGTGCGATGCCGACGCGCTGCTGCTGGCCTCCGGAGAGCTGGCTCGGTCGGCTCGTCAGCTTGTTGCCGAGCCCGACCCGCATCAGGATCTTCTCCGAGCGCTCATCGGCTTCGGCCCGGGAGCGCTTCAGGACATGGATCTGCGCCAGGCTGACATTCTCCAGCGCGGTCATGTGCGGATAGAGCTCGAAGCTCTGGAAGACCATGCCGATGCGCGAGCGCAGGGCCGGCAGGTCGGTCCTGGGATCGGACACCGAGACGCCGTTGACGGTGATCGTGCCGCGCTCGAACGGCACGAGGCCATTGACGCATTTGATCAGCGTGCTCTTGCCCGAGCCCGACGGGCCGCAGATCACCACGACCTCGCCCTGGCGAACGGTTGCCGAGCAGCCGCGCAGGATCTGCAGCTTGCCATAGGATTTGTGCACGTCCTCGACGGCGATCATGTCGTGCGGCCCTTCCTGTAGAACTCGACCGCCTTCGTCGCCGACAGGCAGATGATGAGATAGACGACGGCGACCAGCGTATACATTTCGGTCGGCCGCCCATCGCGCGAGGCGACGATGCTGGCTGTCGTCAGGAAATCATGCAGCGCCACGACATAGACCAGGGACGTGTCCTGGAAGACGATGACGATCTGGTTCAGGACCAGCGGCATCATCGCCCGCAGCGCCTGCGGCATGACGATATGGCGCATCACCTGGCTGCGACGCAGGCCGGTGGCGAGGCCGGCTTCAGCCTGCCCCTTGCGGACATTGGCGATGCCCGCGCGGATGATCTCGCAGTAGAAGGCGGCCTCGAACATCACGAAGGCGATCAGCGCCGACATCAGCGAGCCGATCGGCCGTCCGATCGCCAGCGGGATCAGGAAATAGAACCAGAACAGCACCAGCACGAGCGGCAGGGAGCGCATGACGGTGACATAGGCCGCAGCCGGCACCGCGATGAAGCGATGGGTCGACAGCCGCATCAGGGCGAGGCCGAAGCCGAGCACCAGCCCGCCCACGGTCGCGACCAGCACGAGCAGCGCGCTCAGCGCCATGCCCTCGGCGAGAAAGCTCCAGGAGCGGGCGATGACGCCCCAGTCGAAATCGTTCATGTCGCGGCCTTCCGCAGGGCCGAGCCGCCGATGCGGTCGTCGATGAGGCGCATCAGCGCCGTCACGCACAAGCCGATGACGAGATAGCCGACAGTGGCGAAGGTGAAGGCCTCGAGCCCCTGGAAGGTATAGTTCTCGACATGGCGGCTCTGCGCCGTCAGTTCGAGGACACCGATCGTCAAGCTCAGCGATGACAGCTTGATCGTGATCAGGAATTCGGAGGTCAGCGGCCCGACGATGGCGCGAAGACCGAGCGGCAGCACGACCAGCCGGAAGGCCTGGACAGGACGAAGCCCCGTTGCCAGCGCGGCCGGCAGCAGCGGATTTCCGACCGCCTCGATCCCGGCCCGGACCTGCTCGGCGACGCGCGATCCGGCGAACAGGGCGATCGCGACGACCGCCGTGACGAACTCAGGGTAAGGCAGATCGCGCTTCAGCCAGAGCCCGATGGTTTCGGGCACGATCTCGGGCAGAACGAAGAACCAGAGGAAGAGCTGGACCAGCGGCGGGATATTGCGGAAGACATCGATATAGATGCCCGCGACCAGGCGAGCGCCACGAGCCGGCAGGCTGCGCGCAATGCCAACGCCAAGACCGATCGTCAGCGCCAGGACCCAGCTGACCAAGCTGATGGCCAGCGTCCATTGCACGCCGCTCCACAGCCACTCCCAATAGGGCTCCTGCAGGAGGATGGACCAGTTCCAGCGGTAATTCATGCCGCGGATGCACGGCTAAGCCGTGATCCAGGGACCGCTGCCATCCACCGAGTCCCCATCGAATCCCTCCCAAGATTCCACTATACCGGAATGATGAGATCGGCCGTCGGGGATTGTCAACAGGCCGTCATGATATTGAGCCATGCGAAGCGCAACTGGCCATGGCAATGACCGGCCGGCTGCCATGCAAAATCCGTGGGGCGCGGACATAGCGTCCTTCCAGTGGTCGGAGTGCCCTCCTGGACCGGCAGTTCACTGACCTCTCCCCTCATTGCACGGCGGAGGAGCCCTGTGCTGAAACCGACCGGTTCGCGATCATCGGCCTCGGACGCTTCGGGATGCGGCGCATGGCCCAGGCCGTCGGCGATCCCAGCGAGGCGCGGGACTGGCGCGACACCATCCTACCCCGGATCGACCGTCTTCACGCCGCGCGGACGGAAACCACAGCCTCCGCGTCCGAACCGGGTCACGCTGAAAACTGGCGCGCGAGGCCGCTGGTGGCAGCCGCGCGCGCCTTCTGGATGGCCCCGGAACGATCGGGGCATGATCAAATCGAAATTGGAAATGAATGATCGATATCGGGCGACGAAATACACTCTACTGAATCACGTTGAATATCAACAATATGATAATATAATCACAATAGTTTATGTTTCTATCAATATAGGCTGTAAGTAATATGTACTATATGAAGATCTATTCTTTCTGCCCCCGTTTTGCCCCCCCCATTTGAAATTGCCGCCCAGCACCATTGTCGAACTGTCCGAGCTCGTATGTGATGAAGATCACATACGAGCTCGGGTTTTTCAGGTGACACGGACGGGTGAGACTGAGCGGCTGAGCCTGCCTGGAATCCTGGCTACATCCTCGAGCGGGAGAGATTGCAATGTCAGGCCGGTCGCTCCAAAGGCCTCTGCTCTTGCCCTTGTTCTCGTTTGCATGCGTCGCCTTGGTGGCGGCGACCTCTGCGATCGCGGCGGACGCCCCGCAGCACAGGACATTTCAATCGCGGACCTGCCCGGTCTGGGACAAGGACCTGCATCATCTGCTCGACTGGAGCGAGGCGTTCAGCATCCACACGCCTGAACTGCGCCTGAGCATTCGCGCAGAAGCCCTCAAGCTTCGCGAGAGATGCCTGCGCGATCTCAGCATGGCCTCGCTCAATCGCTACGTCATGCTGATGAAGCTGCTTTACGATGACGAAGCGGACGAGGTGGAATCCTACAATTGAGACGCTAAGGACGCTGGAGGCGAAATACCTCCCTGGGCGCGCGCGGCATGTCCCTGGCGCGAATCGCTCGAGACGTCGCCGCCGGGGCGCCGACCGAAGGCGAGAAGGACCGCGCGGCGGGAGATTGACCTACATCACACTGTCATATGTGGGGAGCGTCGATCCCTGGCCAACAGGGACCACAACCATGCGCCATATAGCATTCGCTCTTCTGACAGCCGCCACGCTGGCTTTCTCTCCCGCCCATGCCGAGGATGCGAAACCCTTCGCGACCGGCAAGACGATCGACCTCACAGCCGTCCTGAAGCCGCCCCCGGCGCCGGACTCCGTCCAGACGAAGGCCGAGATCGGCGAGGTCCTCACCATTCAGGTTACGCGCACGCCGCAGATGGAAGCGCTGGCCCAGGCCGATGCCGTCGAGGATGTCTGGCGCTTCGCCGACGTGATGGGCCCGGCCTTCAAGACTGAGGCGCTGCCCGTCTTTTCGGCCTTCTTCGATCGGATCGTCGCGACCGAGGGCGCGGTGGTCGATCCGGCCAAGGACAGCTGGAAGCGGCCGCGGCCGCATCAGGCGAGCCCGCTGGTCAAGCCTGTGGTGAAGGTCTCGAATTCCGGCGCCTATCCCTCCGGCCACACCACCGTCGGGACCTTGATGGGCATCGTGCTGTCGAACATGGTTCCGGAAAAGCGCACCGAGATCATGGCCAGGGCCTGGATCTATGGCTGGAACCGCGTGATCGGCGGAATCCATTATCGCTCCGATATCGACGCCGGCCGCATCGCAGGCTCGGTTATCGCTGCGCGCATCATGGAGCAGCAGGACTTCCAGACCGAGTTCGCCGCCGCCAAGGCGGAGCTGCGCAAGGTGCTCGGCCTCTGAGCGATCAGCGAGAGACGGGTTCGGCGGCGGGTCTCTCCCCTTCCGAACCCGCGCCAGCCGATCGGCCAGCAGACGAAGCCGTCACAGCGCCATCCAAGAAGAGCGCCAGCAGCGCGGCATCAAGCTGCCTTACGATGCCGAAGCGGACGATGTGGGATTCAACGATTGAGACGGCGCCGATCTGGCTCCGTCCTGGCGACCGGCATCGCTGCGTGCCGCGTCCCGCTCGGCCGGCACGACGACTCACTCCAGTGGATCATGCTCCATCGCGCGCACGACGATCGACCAGGCAGCGCTGTTCCATCCAGCTCCCCTCCTCGTCGTTCTGGCCAACTCGGCGCCCACGAGCATCGGGTTGACGACCGGCCCTTCAAGCAGTCGCCAGACCTCGTACATCTCGCGCCACAGCGTTTGAGAACTGCTCTCGGGACCTGGTACGCTGCGACGGATCAGCTTGACCACCAGCGACCATAGTTCGTTGATCACGACGAGGGTGTAGATGCCCAACAGCCATATGCCGGTTGTTGTCCAATCAAAGTGGAAGGCCGCCCCTATCCCCAACAGAGGCACAACGATAAAAAAGGCGGCAGACGCCAATTGCAGCTGGAAGTCGGCCTTCCATTCGAGCTTCCGGAGCTTCTCGAGGTTGCCGCGGGCCCTCAAATAGCGACCCCGGCGCCATGGATCCCCCGGTTCTTCTGCTTTCTTCACCGCTTCCCCGAACCTAGACAGTTCGTGCGTCACGATCGCATCGACGAGCATCCAATCGAGGACAGGGTGCCGCATCCACGGTTGCGCCAGATAGTCTGCGACGCAGCTGTTGAACTGGTCCTCGCGGAGCCAGGTCTGATAGCGGCTTTCGTAGCCCTCCACGTATCCGCGGCCCGGATCGCGCCGCTGCCACATCACACGCTCGGCAGCCTTCCGGGCCTGGTGTTCAGCCGGGCTGCCCCACCACTGATGTTTGCCGTCGCTCAGCGCCGCCTGCGCCCTCCTGAGGACTGTGTATGACTGATGGAGACGGTCCGAGTATGCCGAGCCGTCGCCGCCTGTCTTGATCGTTTCGGCAAGCGCCGGATGGCGAGCTGTGTCATGAGCCAGCGCATCTGATGCGCGTCGAAGTCCTCCCCGGGCGAAAGGCGGATGTCGATCCATCGCGTTGTGTAGGCGATTGCCTCCGGCACCGACAGCGCTTCGCCCCGGCCGGACGGGATCGGCACGGGCCTATATTGCGGCAGGATGTCAGCGCTCAAGTCGTTGCACCAAATCCGGGGCGACGCCGACCGTGGTCGGCGGCAGCATGTTGACGCCGCGCTCGCGGGCGACTGATCTCAACTCGCGCGGCGCCATGCCGAAACGCTCCTTGAAGGTGCGGCTGAACTGCGCCTCGCTGCGGAAGCCGAAGGAAAATGCGATGGCGCCCAGCGTCTCGCCGGCGCGATCGTCGCCGTTGATCGCCTCGTAGCAACGCTGCAGCCGGCGTACCGCTTCCGCACCCGCAAGCATCTCCTCGCTCTGCGCGACGAACGCGGCCGCCTCATCGACAGTCATCAGCCGCCCTTGCCCGCTTTTTGCGTCGCCGGATCTGCTTCGCCGCACGCAGTATCAAGAGATTGCAGACGCGGCGTCAAGTACACCGAAATGTCCCACATTGGACTTCGTCAGCGTTGCTACGACGGTCCTCGGCGCGGCGAAACTGCCGGGGTTTCATGCGCGACCATCTGCACCGTGCCTTGCGCCGGATGACGGCCCGGATCGAGCACGCACTCGAACGGCGCCGGGCTTGAGGCCGGGCTCGGCGTGGTGATGGCGATTGCGATTGTCCCGCCCGGGCGCAGCGGGAGGGACGATCGCGGATCTGGGTCAACACCGCCGGGGCGGCTCAAGCCCCCCACGAAGCCCCCGTCAGGACGGCTGGCCAGCAGGCGTTCCCTGGTGAAAGACCATCTGCCAGCGGCCGTCGATGAACCGCCAGATCGAGCTTCGCAGCGTGTGCCGCTCTTCCCGGCCATGGGCGACACGAAAGCTCAGATAGGTCAGCAGGACCACGTCGTCGGCCAGGGATCGGAGAACGAAATCCCTGGCTGCCGGCACCTCGACCGTCTGGGCATTGCCCTCGGCAAGACTTCGGATCACCTCGGTCTTGTCATGGACGCCGCCGGAGCGGCAGAATTCGACAAAACCATCCGCCAGAAGCCGATCAAGGGCTTCCGGAGAGGTTCGAACCGACGGCTTGAACAGCTCTTCCTCCAGCCCCCTGATCAGGTCGAGATCCTGTTTCACCGTGCCCTCCCCGCGCCGCCCTGCCCGACCGATGTCGCATTCACGAATGCCGAGATCTGTCCGGCGTCGCGGAGATAGACCACCGGGACATTGGCGGCCGTCGCGACCCGCTCGCGCTCGATATGCGGTCGCTTGTCCCTATCGAAGGCCCAGACATATCGGAGGAAGCCGAGGAATTCCGCATCCAGCTTTTCGGTGCAGCCATCGGGGAGATCCGGCCGCGGCCGGTTCAGGATGCAGCGCCAGAGGACGCGGGCCAGGCAGGTCGTCCGCGGGGTGTCGAGCCAGATGACGATATCGGCGCGCGGCAGCCTCAGTTCGAAGGTCTGGCGGGAGTAGTTGCCCTCGCAGATCCAGGCATCGCCGGACACGGCGTCCCGCACGCGATCCCGAAAGAGCCCGGGCTCGGCCTTTGTCCAGCCGGCTTCCCAGAACAGGCGGTCGAGATGCACGACCGGCAGCGCAAGGCGCTTGCCCAGTGCTCGCGCGAGCGTCGACTTGCCGCTGCCGGCATTCCCCAGGATCACGATCCGTCGCATCGGCGCAGGCCATTCCTCTCGTTTCGACCTGCTCATACACCAGCGCGTGGACTCATCAGCGCGCAGGCGCGAAGGCTGCGAATGGTCGTGGCCGTATCCACGGCTCGCATCACCTCCCCCATCACTGCAACGCCCACAGCACCAGCCTCGATGCAGAGTGGCGCGCGGTCGCAGGTGATGCCGCCAAGGGCCACGACCGGCAGCCCGATCGCTGCCCAGCGCCGCAGCACGGTCAGGCCCAGGGCCGGGCCATAGCCGGGCTTGCTCGCCGTCGTGAAGATCGGGCTTACCGTGACATAATCGGCGCCTGCCGCTGGTGCCGCCCGGACATCGGCCTCGTCATGCGCGGAAACGCCGATCAGCGCGGAGACGCCGAGCACGGCGCGGGCCGCGGAGATCGCCCCAGCCGATTGCAGATGGACGCCCCGTGCCCCGACCCGGGCGGCGAGATCAACATCACCGCCGATCGTCAGAACCGCATCCGCCATGCTCACGAGCTCATGCAGCTGCTGCGCCAGGCTGCGGCGTTCCGGCTGATCGAGATCGCGATCGCGCAGCCAGATCCAGCGTGCCCCGCCGGCGAGCGCCGCAGAGACAAGCTGCGGCAAAGGCTTCACGGCCTGATGCCGGTCGGTGACGACGAGCAGCCGGTCGGGCAGCCTGTTCACGACCCCACAAGCCCGAGCTGCGGGCTGGACGGCTGAGCCCGCCCACGCCGCGGAATGCGCCCCGCCAAGCGGGCGTTCCAGCCGGCCTCGACGGCGTGACGCATGGCGAGTGCCATTCGCACCGGATCATCGGCCTTGGCGACGGCGGTGTTGAGCAGAACCCCGCTCGCGCCGCATTCCATGGCGATCACCGCGTCGGAGGCCGTGCCGATGCCGGCATCAACGATCACGGGCACGGGCGAGCGGGCACAGATCAGCTCGAGATTGGCCGGATTGGCGACGCCCATGCCCGAGCCGATCAGCGACCCCATCGGCATCACGGCGGCGGCCCCGAGATCAGCCAGGCGAGCGCAAATCACCGGATCGTCGTTGCAACAGGGCAGGACGACGAAGCCCTTGTCGACGAGCTGGCGCGTCGCCTCCAGCAGCTCACCGACATCGGGATAGAGCGTCTCGCGATCGCCGATCACCTCGAGCTTGATCCAGTTGGTGCCAAGCGCCTCGCGTGCAAGCTCGGCGGTGAGGATGGCGTCGCGCGCGGTTTCGCAGCCTGCCGTGTTGGGCAGGAAGCGGCGGCCGGCAAGCAGGCGCACCGTGTCGGAGCCATGGCCCTGCAGCGAAATGCGACGCAGGGAGAGCGTGACAAGATCCGAACCGCTGGCCTCGATGGCATCGACCATGATGCGCTGGCTCGGATAGCCGGCCGTGCCAATGAGGAGCCGCGACGACAATGCCGTGCCCGCCATGGTGAGGGCCTCGATCGGAGTGCTCATGTCAGCCCCCTGCGAAGGCACGGATGATTTCGACGCGGTCGTTGCGCGACAGAGGCGTCTGCGCCCAGTCGACCTGCCGGACCACGGTGCCATTGAGCGCGATCGCGAAGCCCTGCGGACCCGGCAAGTCCATCTCGGCCGTCTCCTCCTGCCAAAGCGCCGCCAAATTCTCCGCTGCGCTATCGCGGTCCTTGCCATTGATGATGAGTTTCATGAGGTTGCCTCCAGACAGGGGGTGAAGCGCGCCTGGCCGAATGACGCGGCCGGACCCGTGATGCGATTCTCGACGAGGAGTTGCTCGATCGCGGCTGCCGTGACGGGGGCGAGCAGATAGCCGTTGCGGTGATGGCCGGTCGCAACGAGCAGGCCCGCTATCCCCGTCTCACCAAGGATCGGCGCATCGTCGATCGAGGTCGGGCGGAAGCCGGACCAGATCGCCTCGACCGGCATCTCCTCGATCGAGGGCAGTGCGCGCCGGGCGCCGTCGAGCAGGGCATAGACGCCGCCAGCGGTCACGCTGTCGTCGAAGCCGCGTTCTTCCATGGTGGCGCCGACGAGGAGAGTGCCGTCGCTCTTGGGAGCGAGATGCACCTGCTCGGTCCAGACGACACGCGCGAGCGTGCCGGTCTCGGGCGTGCTGCGCAGGGCGAGTGACTGACCCTTGAGCGGGCGGACGGGGATGTCGAGCCCCTGAAATCGGGTCCAGGCGCCGGCGGCCGCAATCACGATCGGGGCCTTGCAGAGCCCGCGCGGCGTCGAGACGCCGAGAGCGCGGCCGCCGGCCAGCTCCGGCTCGGCCTCGCAGGCTTCGACCAGGTGCCCTCCGGCCGCGAGACAGGAGCGTCGTAGCGCCGCCATGACGCGCGGCGGATCGACCTGATGGTCGGCCGGGCAGAGAATGCCGGCAACGACCGAGGGCCTCAGCCCGGGCTCGCGTTCGCGGCATTGCGCCCCGCTAAGCCATGCAGCCTCGACCTCGGCGCGCCGCTGCATGTCATGGCGGAAACGCAGGCGCTCGACCTCCTCACGCCCCAGCGCGACCAGCAGGACACCGTCCCGGCGATAGTCGACGCCGAGCCCGCTCTCGGCTTCGAGCTCGCGCGCAAAACCCGGCCAGAGCCTTTGGCTTTCGAGCGCCAGTGGCAGCTGCTCCTCGCCGCCCGGCTCCAGCTCGGCGGCCGCGGCCAGCATGCCGGTCGCGGCAAGGCTTGCCCCTTGCCCGATCGTGCCACGCTCGAAAACGGTCACATCGAGCCCGCGCCGGGCCAGCCGCCAGCCGATGGACAAACCGATCAGGCCGCCGCCAATGATGGCGATATCGGTGGCGGCCGGCGCCTCGCAGGCGACGGGCCCGGAAGCGTCGCCAGATCGGCGAAGGGTGGTGTGTGGCGGGCCTCGCATAGGCAAACTCCTCGCCCGCTCGGGGAAGGAGATCTGGCAGCCCTTCGGCTGCCGGCAAGTGCCGCGACGCTCCATCCCTCCGCCGGTATGAGCCGGATCAGGTTCGAAGGATTTCCGCGCGCCTCTCCGGGGAACACCCGGTCTGCCAGCGGTTTCTCAGCCCCTTGCCGGGGATCTCCTTGGATCCGCGCAGTCTGGAGCCGGGGCGGCAGCGAGGTCAAGGCCAATCAGACACGAACGCCGGGAGGACCCCGGCTGGCGGGCCAGGGGCCGGGAATCTTCGCCGGTCCAAGGCGCTGCTGAGGCACCTCGCCTGCCGCCATTCACCCGCGCTCCGCTTCCGCTGCCGGCACGCGCGGCCAGGCGGGCAGCTTCACGAGGGAGCGCTCCGCCGGCCATGCCAACAGCCTGCATTGTCCGTAGCGCCCAAAGCAGGCGCGACGGCGGAACGTTGCGGTCCATGAGCCGTTGGACCTCTACCGCCGCGACAAGAAGGCGGTTCAGGAGAAGCCCAGTGCCTACAGACGCGGAAAAGCCGGTTGTTCTCGTTGTCGACGACGAGCCGATCATCAGGATGTATGCGGCCTTGCTCGTCGAGGAGGCCGGTTACCTCGCCGTCGAGGCAGCGACCGCCGACGAGGCCCTGGCCATTCTCGAGCAACGCGACGATGTCCGCATCCTCTTCACCGATGTCGAGATGCCGGGCTCGCTGAACGGCCTGCAGCTGGTCGAGGTCGTGCGCGAGAAATGGCCGCCGATCGGGCTGATGGTGACCTCGGGCCATGTCCGGGTCGACCCTCAGAAATTGCCTGAGCGGGCCCGGTTCTTTCGAAAACCCTATACCGAGAGCGAGATCATCAGGACGCTGAAATCCTTGCCGGCCAGCGCCTAGGCGCGCCTGACCGAATGGGCGCGAAGGAAACGGCCGATCCCCGCGCCGGGGCGGGATCGGGGCAGAGCCCAGGAAACGGGCTTGAAACGGGCTTTCCGTGCCCGACGGAGGGCTTGCATCCTTCGTGATGGCGCCGACCGGATATCCCGAGATCTGCAACTCGCCCGCGCGCAAACCGGTGAGGCACTGCGCGCAACTCGTAAACCAGCTGGAGAACTGGTAGGATCGCAGGTGGGCGACGCTTTCCGATTGCTGGGCGGACACAGCCATGCGGAAGTTCGATTACTACGACACCGTGCTGGTACCGTGGTATTCGGAAGATGACTTTCCTGCCTTGCTGGACATGGTCGGCAAGGACCCCAGGATCCCCCGCTCCTATCCCGAATGGAAGCGCCAGTTCGCTGCCGCGACGGAGCTGCTTCTGGCCAAGGGCAAGACCGTCCAGATCATCACCGTTCGCCTCGCCGAGTATCTTGAGTGGCTGCAAAACACCCATCGCAGCAACACGGTGGCGGCACGCCTGCGCTATCTGAAATGGCTGGCCACGCAAAACGGCCAGAGGGCGACCGTCCTCCCCGTGCCGGCAAGGGTGCTGTCCGACGCAGGTGGCGAGGGCTAGCCGCACAGGGTTCGCCCCTGCCAGGTCCAAGGGGCCTGTCTCCGTCATGCGGTCGCGCCTGGCAGCGAGCGCCTTTGGCGCCCCCATAGGAAACAGGCAATGGCGGCTGCTTGCACCACGGCAGCGACCGCAGACAGCGCTGCCCCATCGAAGCTCGACAGTCCGGTTGGCGACAGCGTCCGCAGAGCGCCGAACACGGCCGGMGCAAAGGAATAACTTGCCTGTCCGATGGCAACGATCAGTGGAACGACGCGGGCAACGTCTGCCTTGCCGAATTCGACCTGTGCGATGAGCGGTGGCAGGGATGTGGCATTGCCAATCCCCGCACCGAACAGAATGACGCCCATGATCATCAGCGTTGCGTTGGCATCGCCCGCGATCAGGAAGGTCAATGACCCGCCGATCTGGACCGCATAGCTCGCGCAGGCGACGAGGCGGCGGTCCGCCGAGGCAGGCATGACGAGGCCGACCACCGTCCTGCCTGCGATCGCGGCGATCGTTGCGCCGCCCATGGCCAGCCCGGCATTTTGAGGCCCGATCGCCGGGACGAGCAGGGAGAACAGATGGGCGAGAAGGCCGATCTGGGCGAACAGACCCAACGCCATCCCTGCCGCCAGCGTCAGGAAACGACGGTCCCGCCACAGCGATCCCTTTGGCATGGCCGCCGCAGCCGAAGCGCTGACCGCAGCCGGACCTGCGTCTGGCCGAATGCCGTCAGGAAACTGGCTCAGTCGCTCGGGAGTCTTTGAAAACACAAAAATCGACAGGGAGAGAATAGCGGCGATCATCGTCACGCCGACCACGATCGCCGCCTTGAGAAAACCGATGGCGAGGATGAGAGCGACCCATAGAGGTGAGAAAATCACGCCGCCGATACTGGCTCCGTTATAGGCCATCGAGAGAGCCGCAGGGCGAGAACTCACGAACCAGGGGGAGATGATCGCATTGACGGCTGCGGCGCCCATCGCAACCCAGCCCACGCCGCTCAACAGAGCTGCGCAGAAGAGTTGCCACGGCTCGCTGGCCATCGCCCAGCCGACGACCCCGGCAGCAAGCAAGGCCGCCCCGAGAGCCGTCACCACGGGAACACTCAGGCTTCGATAGAGGCGCGGCAGATTGGCGATGACGACCGCTCCGACCAGAAAGTGCAGGGTGACAGCCGCTGAGACCAAGGCCACCGACCAGCCGGTCCGTTCGACGACGGTTTGCAGGTAGATCGGCGGCCCGTAGAAACCGACGCCCCACCCGAATGCCGCCAGAACAAAGGTCGCAGCGACGATATGCCAGCCGAAGAACGGTGGCTTCGCTGAAAGAGAGGACATGATGAAGCTCCTGACGCGGCTCAGGCGCTTATGGCAGCATCGGGCGGATAAATGCTTCGGTCCCGACCGTAGCATTCCCAAAAAAGCTTCGGCGATGATCCCGCCTGCAACACTGAGGCCGGACCATTCGACAGCCCTGGCGCTGATCCGGGAAACGGGTGAAGCCGTGGCAGCGCCCCTGCCCCGCGCGGAAAACCCGGCCTCGATCCGGCTCAGGTCTTGCCTTCGACCCAGCGTCCGATCATCTGGTACTGGACTTTCGCCTGCTGGTACTCGCGGTAGAAGTTGAGCAGGTCGCGCAAGGGACTGGAAAGGCGCTCCAGGCCCGAGATGAAGGCGACGACGGTGCCGATCGTCGTCTGCCCCTGGATCACCATCCAGCCCCCGACGATGAGAACCATCAGCGGACCGATGGCATTCGCGACGTTCAGCAAGGTCTTCAGCCCGTATTTGAGGACATAGAACCGGATTCGGTTGCGGAAGATCGCATGGATCGTGGCGGACTCCGTCGGAGTCGGCTTGGATTCTGGACCGCTCCGGGCCCCGCTCCCGCTCTGGGCGACGGTTTCGTCGCCGAGCTTGCGCACCAGCCCGACCTGCCGCTCGACGAGCGTGTTGAGGTCGGCCTGCATGTAAAGTGCGAGGAAGACCTGCGGCAACAGGAAGACCATGCTGATCAGCGCGATCAGCGGCTGGATGTACAGCATGTAGCCGAGGATCACGCAAAGGAAGGTCAGGTTGACGACGAATTCCGAGATGCCGACCCCGACGAAGCCGCCGACACCGTCGATTTCCCGGCCGATGACATTGACCGTCTGCCCGCTCGTGTTCCCGTCGGACGATGCCCTCTCGGTGGCAACGACCGTCAAGTGGTCGCGCGACTTTTTCACGACGCTTTCGCTGACCCAGCCCTGATAGACCAGAAGCGCATATTTCAACGCCGCCTGGAGCAGGACGATGGCGAGATAGAGCGCCCCCAGGAAAAGCAAGGTCCGGACGTCCCGGTTGGCGATCGCCACATCCACGATCCGCCGTTGGAGATCGATCGGCGCGAAGTTGAGCAGCGCCACCGCCATCGCGATCAGGCCGACATAGAACTGATGGGCGCCGCTGGCGCGCCAGACAAAACTGCTCAGCGTCTGGTCGGACGCGATCGCCGGGGCCGACGTCTCGCTTGGCCTGATCCGCCTGAGAAGCGGGAGGAAGATGCTGCTCACGGAAGGGACCTTGTCGACGCCTGGACGGGGGGCAACGAACGGCCCGGCAGACAAGTTCCCCGCTTCAGGGATTTGTCACATCATGCGCTTGCCTGAACGAGGACATTCCAGGCCAGGCGGCTGCCTTGCATCACCCGCAACCCTCCGTTTGACACTGAAGAAGATCATGGCGATCGAGAGCGACTTCACCCCTTACATTCGTCGTTGGGCGCTGGCTGAAGACGGCGAGCCGATCCTGACACGGACCAGCCGCCTCCTCCCGGTTCGTTGGAACGGCGAGCCGGCCCATGCTGAAGATCGCGACGGTGCCTGAGGAAAAGCGGGGTGCGGGCCTCCTGATCTGGTGGAATGGGATCGGGGCTGCTCGCGTCATTGAACACCACGATGATGCGATCCTGCTCGAACGCGCGACCGGCAACCGCTCGCTCGCTGCGATGGCGGAGCATGGAAGGGATGATGAAGCGAGCGTCGTGCTCTGCAGGGCCGTTGCCGAGCTTCACAAGCCGCGTGCAGCGCCTCCATCGAATCTTGTCCCGCTCTCCGACTGGTTTCGGGCGCTCCATGCTGCACCTCAGGGCGGGATCTTCGTCCGATGCGCCGAGGCCGCACGCATGCTTCTGGCCGATCCGCGCGATGTCGTCCCGCTGCATGGCGACATTCATCACGCGAACATCCTTGATTTCGCAGAACGAGGCTGGCTCGCAATCGATCCCAAGGGCCTGCGAGGCGAACGCGGCTTCGATTACGCCAATCTCTTCTGCAATCCGGATCATCCGGTCGCCACGGCGCGTGGTCGCCTCGCCCGACAGGTGGACGTCGTCGCTCATGCCGCACAGCTGGAACGCGGCCGCTTGCTTCGCTGGATTCTCGCCTGGGCGGGGCTTTCGGCGGTCTGGCTCATCGAGGATGGGGAAACCGAACATATCGCGCCCACCCTTCGCGTCGCGGAGATCGCCGCGGCGGAAATCGACAAGGGTTGATTTTCCAACTCGGTGCCGCTCAGGCGGGTCGGCAAGCGGGTTGGCGGAAACCACCTTTCGTGCAGCCATCGGCACGGGCCACTGGCCGCTGATGATCAGTGCCATTCAGCGATCAAACTGACACGCGAGCCAATCGGCAACGATCGGGCAATCCAAGTGTTCTGATCAATGGGACTGGCCCGCCGCAGGGGCGATGGACGGACCAGTCCCTCTCGCGCGTCAAAACGGGCCGCGCGATACCCTATTCCCGCCCCTCGCCTCCTCGGCGGAGAAGGATTGTTTTTCCGTACGAACGTTCGTATATAAATATCACAATGAGGCCGGGCGGTTTCCCGCCTTGGCCAGGAAATCGATATGGGCAGACACAGAAAGCACGATCCAGAAGAGGTCCTGAACGCGGCGGAGCGGGTCGTGCTCAGCCGCGGCGCGGCTGGCCTCTCGATCGATGCCGTCGCCAAGGAGGCTGGGATCGCAAAATCCAGCGTCCTCTATGACTACAAGTCCAAAGGCGCCGTGCTCGAGGCCCTCATCGGGCGGATCATCAAGGCCGACGACAAGAAGGTGGCCGCCGCCGTAGCGGCAGCCGTCGCGACCCCTAATCCCGAACTTTTCGGCAGGATCGAGGCCACCGCCGCGGGGCAGCCCTCCGAGGACGAACGCGCCATTGCGATGGCGGTCAGCGCGGCGGCGTCCCACCAAGATGCCTTTCAGCGCAGCATGCGCGATTGGCTCTCCCGCGACCTCGATGCGATCCAGGCCGGGACCGACAAGCCCTTCGCGTCCCTGATGGCCTATCTCGCCCTCTTTGGGCTTTCCTCCATCGAATATCAGGGGTTCCGCGAGTTCGATCCGTCCGAACGCGCCGCCATCCTGAACGGCATCAAAAGCATTTTTGAACTCATCCCAGAAACTCCGGCTTCCCCATGAATTCCCAATCTGTTTTGCGTCCTTCCCGCCTGTCGAAGGTCGGGGAGCAATCCCTATTGCGCCGGTTTGGCGCCGTCGCGGTCATCCTGTCCATGACGGTGGCGGCAGCGAACGCCCAGGACCCGTCCCAGATGCCGCCGCCTGCCGTTGCMGTCCTTCAGGTCGAGCCGCGCGCGGTTCCGGTCGTCCGCGACCTGCCCGGCCGCATCGCCGCGACGCGCGTCGCCGAGGTCCGCGCCCGGGTCTCGGGCATTCTGCTGGAGCGCGTCTTCCAGCAGGGCACCCTCGTCAGGCAGGGGGACGTGCTCTACCGGATCGATCCCAAGCTCTTCGAGGTCAGGGTCGCGAGCGCGCAGGCCGCCCTTCAGAAGGCCAAGGCCCTCAAGGCCAATTCCGAGCAGCAGCTCGCGCGCCAGAAGACGCTGCGCGAGCGCGAAGTGGCGAGCGGGATCAATTTCGAGAACGCGGAACTGGCGCTCGCCCAGGCCAACGCGGATGTCGGGCTGGCCGAAGCCGCGCTGGCCGAGGCGAAGATCAACCTGGATTACACCCAGGTCCGGGCCCCCATCACCGGCATCATCGGGGCAGCCCTGGTCACCGAGGGCGCGCTCGTCACCGCCGACGCCACCCAACACCTGGCCTTGATCCAGCAGATCGACCCTGTCTACGCGGATTTCACGCAGTCGGCCCAGGAACTCCTGGCGCTGAAGCGATCGGTCGACGCGGGCAAGCTCGCCAGCCCGGAGCCGGGCAAAGCCCGCGTCGAGCTGGTATTCGACGATGGCGCGACCTATGCGCAGGCCGGTTCCCTGCTGTTCGCCAGTGCCAGCGTCGACGCGACGACCGGCCAGGTGACGCTGCGTGCCGAGTTCCCGAACGCGAAGGGCGATCTGCTGCCCGGCATGTATGTCCGCGTCCGTCTCGAGCAGGCGGTCCGGGAGGGCGCGATCACCGTGCCGCAGCGCGCCGTCGTCCGCACGCAGGAGGGGCGAGCCCAAGTCTACGTGATCACGCCTGAGAATACCGCCGAGGCGCGCGACGTCGAGCTCGGGGAGGCGATCGACTCCGACTGGCTCGTCCTGTCCGGCCTCAAGGCCGGCGATAAGGTCGCCGTCGACGGCGTCCAGAAACTCCAGCCCGGCGCGAAGCTGGCGCCGGAGCCCTGGTCGTCTGCGACCGATGCCGATGGCTCGAAGAGCCGATAGGTCCTGACATGGCACAGTTCTTCATTCGGCGGCCGATCCTCGCCTGGGTCTTCGCGCTGTTCATCTGCATCGCCGGCGCGCTGGCCCTGCCCTTCCTGCCGATCGCGCAGTACCCCAAGGTCGCGCCGCCACAGCTGACGATCTCGACCGCCTATCCCGGCGCCTCGCCCCAGGAGATCTACCAGGGCGTGACCCGCCTGATCGAGGAGGAGCTGAACGGCGTCGCCGGTCTGATCTATTTCGAGTCGACCTCGGATACCTCCGGTTCGGTCTCGATCAACGCGACCTTCCAGCCCGGCACCGATATCGATCAGGCTTCGGTCAAGGTCCAGAACGCGATCAAGCGGGTCGAGTCCCGGCTTCCGCGGGCGGTCACCACGCAGGGCGTTTCCGTCGAGGAGGCATCCGCGGGCTTCCTGATGATCGTCTCGCTGACCTCGCTGGACGGACAAATGGACGAGGTCGCGCTCGGCGACTACCTCAACCGCAATGTGCTCGGCGAGCTTCGGCGCATCGAGGGTGTCGGCCGGGCGCAGCTCTTCGCAGCCCAGCGCGCCATGCGCGTCTGGATCGACCCGGTGAAGATGGTCGGCCTGAAGCTGACCGCCGACGACATCACGGCCGCGATCAGCGCGCAGAACGCCCAGGTGGCGGCCGGCCAGATCGGCGCCGCGCCGAACCCGGTCGGTCAGGACCTGACCGCGACGGTGCTCGTCAAGGGTCAGCTCGCAAACACGGCCGAGTTCGGCGAGATCGTACTGCGCGCCAATGCCGACGGCAGCACCGTTCGGCTGCGCGACGTCGCGCGCATCGAGCTCGGCGCGGAGAACTACAATTTCAGCAGCCGTCTCAACGGCAAGCCGAGCGCGGCGGTCGGCATCCAGCTCTCGTCCACCGGCAACGCGGTCGCGACCTCGCAGGCGATCCGCGACAAGCTCGCCGAGCTTTCGCGGTTCTTCCCCAAGGGCGTCGAGCAGTCGATTCCCTACGATACCAGTCCCTTCGTCTCGGCCTCGATCAAGAAGGTGCTCTTCACGCTGCTGGAAGCAGTCGGGCTCGTCTTCATCGTGATGCTGATCTTCCTTCAGAACATCCGCTACACCGTG
This sequence comes from Allobosea sp. 05T433, assembly GCF_056396065.1. Taxonomy (NCBI): domain Bacteria; kingdom Pseudomonadati; phylum Pseudomonadota; class Alphaproteobacteria; order Hyphomicrobiales; family Alloboseaceae; genus Allobosea; species Allobosea sp. 05T433. The sequence continues at coordinate 40,403 of NZ_JBFTKS010000031.1, forward strand.
ATCCCGACACTGGTCGTGCCGGTCGCGCTGCTGGGCACCTGCGCGGTCATGTTCGCGACCGGGTTCTCGATCAACGTGCTGACGATGTTTGCGATGGTGCTCGCCATCGGTATCCTCGTCGACGACGCCATCGTCGTCGTCGAGAATGTCGAGCGCATCATGGCCGAGGAAGGCCTGTCCCCGCGCGCGGCGACGCAGAAGGCCATGGGCCAGATCACCGGCGCGATCCTCGGCATCACGCTCGTGCTCGCCAGCGTCTTCATCCCGATGGCCTTCTTCCCCGGATCGACCGGCATCATCTACCGCCAGTTCAGCCTGACCATGGTCGTCTCGATCCTGTTCTCGGCCTTCCTCGCCTTGTCGCTGACGCCGGCTTTGTGCGCGACGTTCCTGAAGCCGATCGCCAAGGGACATCACGAGAAGAAGGGGCTCGGCGGCTGGTTCGACCGCTGCTTCGACCGGGTGACCGCGGGATATTCCCGCAGCGTCGTTAGCCTGGCGAAGCGGGCCGGTCGGGTCATGGTGGTCTATCTCGCGCTGGTCGTCGGGCTCGGCTACCTGTTCGTCAAGCTGCCGAGCGCCTTCGTGCCGAACGAGGACCAGGGCTATGTCATCGTCGATATCCAGGGCCCGCCGGAAGCCAGCGCCAACCGCACGCTCGCCTCGATCAAGCAGATCGAAGGCATCTTCCAGGCCGACCCCGCCGTCGCAAATGTCGTGGCGATCCAGGGCTTCAGCTTCTCCGGCAACGGGGCGAACGCCGCGCTTGCCTTCGTGACGCTGAAGGACTGGAGCGAGCGTGGCGCCGACAGCACGGCCCAGGCCGTGGCGGACCGCGCCAATGCCCAGCTGTTTGGCCTGAAGGACGCGACGACCTTTGCCCTGTCGCCGCCGCCGATCGAGGGTTTTGGCACGACGAACGGCTTTGCCTTCCGCCTCCAGGACCGCGCCGGCGCCGGCCAGCGGGCGCTCGCCACAGCGGCCGCGGACCTGCTGGCCCGCGCCGCCAAGAGCAACGTGGTCACGGGCCTGCGGATCGAGGGCATGCCGGACGCCGCGCAGCTTCTGCTCGTCATCGACCGCGAGAAGGCCAACACGTTCGGCGTCACCTTCACCGACATCAACACCACGATCACCGCCAATCTCGGCTCGTCCTATGTCAATGACCACCCCAACGCCGGACGCATGCAGCGGGTGATCGTCCAGGGGCGCGACCGCGACCGTCTCCAGGCTGAGGACCTGCTCAAGCTCAACGTTCGCAACGCGCAAGGCGGGATGGTTCCGCTGTCGTCCTTCGCGATCGCGCAGTGGCAGAAGGGCGCTCCGCAGATCGTGGGCTATAATGGCTATCCCACCGTCCGGATCACCGGCGAGCCGGCTCCCGGCCAGTCCTCGGGCGCGGCCATCGCCGAGATGGAGCGGCTCGTTGCCGAAGTGCCGGGCGGGTTCGGGTTCGAATGGACCGGGCAATCGCTGGAGGAGATCAAGTCCGGCTCGCAAGCGCCCATGCTGTTTGCGCTCAGCATCCTCTTCGTGTTCCTGCTGCTCGCCGGTCTCTACGAAAGCTGGTCGATCCCGCTCTCGGTGATGCTGGTCGTGCCGCTGGGCATCATTGGTTGCGTGCTCGCCGTCATGCTGAGGGGGATGCCCAACGACATCTACTTCAAGGTCGGGCTGATCGCGATCATCGGCCTCTCCGCCAAGAACGCGATCCTGATCGTCGAGTTCGCCAAGGACTACTATGCCGAGGGCCGGTCGCTGCTGGATTCGGCGGCGGATGCGGCGAAAGTGCGCTTCAGGCCGATCATCATGACCTCGCTTGCCTTCGCCCTCGGTGTCGTGCCGCTGGCGATCGCGACCGGCCCGAGCGCCGCCAGCCAGAACGCGCTCGGCACCGGCGTGCTGGGCGGCATGATCTCGGCGACCGTGCTCGCGATATTCTTCGTACCGGTCTTCTTCGTGTTCGTGCTCAGGCTGCTCAGGACCAGGCGGCCGGGCGACCAGCAGGAGGACGGCGACGCAGAGGCTCCCGCAACAGAGACGCCGGCCCGGTCCCAGGAGCCAGCCGGCGGGGCCGCGGTCACACCGGCACGTTCCTCTGCCTGACCTCCGAGCGAGGTCGCGCCCGGCTTCGGAGAGCCACGCCTGACGCCCGGGGACTGCAATGAGGACGAGGCGGTTTCGTTCGCCGCCTCGTCCTCGATCGTCAACCTCGGATGAATGCGAGGATGTCCTTGTTGACAATATCGGCGTGGGTGGTCGCCATGCCGTGCGGCAACTTGTTGTAGATATTCAACGTCGCCCGCTTCAGCAGCTTGGCCGAAAGCGGTGCGCTGGCGCCGATCGGGACGACCTGATCGTCATCGCCATGCATGACAAGAGCCGGCGCCTCGATCACCTTGAGGTCCTCGGTGAAATCGGTTTCGGAAAAGGCCTTGATGCCGTCATGCTGCGCCTTGGCAGCGCCCATCATGCCCTGGCGCCACCAGTTCTGGACGAGGCTGGGATCCGCCTCGACCCCGGCCCGATTGAAGCCGTAGAACGGACCCGCCGCGAGATCGGTGTAGAACGCGCTGCGATTGGCGGCGAGGCTCCGCCGAAAGCCGTCGAAGACCTCGAGCGGCAGGCCGCCGGGATTGCGGTCCGTCTTGACCATGATCGGCGGGACCGCGCCGATGAGGACGAGCTTTGCGGTGCGGCTCCGGCCATGGCGCGCGACATAGCGCGTCGCCTCGCCCCCACCCGTGGAGTGGCCGATATGAACGGCGTTGCGCAGGTCGAGATGCTCGATGACGGCCGCGGCGTCGGCGGCGTAATGGTCCATGTCATGGCCCTCGCTGACCTGGCTGGAGCGGCCATGTCCACGCCGGTCGTGAGCGACGACCCGGAAGCCCTGCGCCAGGAAGAAGAGCATCTGGGCGTCCCAGTCGTCCGAACTGAGCGGCCAGCCATGGTGAAAGACAAGCGGCTGGGCCGATTTCGGGCCCCAGTCCTTGTAGAAGATCTCGACGCCATCCTTGGTCGTCACGTAGTTCATGCGTTGGCTCCTTCTGCTGTTGTGAGGGGGCGCGATGGCGGGTTGTGCGAAAGCAGGGAACGGAAGCGCTCCGGCCGCCGCCATGCCGGCCGTGCCGCGCAGGAGATCCCGCCGAGTGAGGTCGGGCGGGCAGGAAAAGGCTTTGTTCGGCATCGACGCCTCCAAGGCTAAAATATTCAGCGACGGCCTGAAGACTTCAGGAAGACGAATTCATCGCAGACGCCCCGAACCGTCGACCCCGAAACCGCAGAAACACTCACGCAACAAGCGGTTTTCGAGGCAATTCGATCCTGAAATTATTGTCGTTTTCGATCAATACGCCCCAGGTCGATCCACTCTATACAGAGGTATAGGATATAATACCTTTCGCATGATTTGATTTCAGCGCAGACCGGCCCAGCTTCGGATCATCCAAATGGAGGTCCACATGGGAAAACTGTCGAGCAAGATCGCCGTGATCACCGGCGGCAATAGCGGCATCGGCTTCGCGACAGCGCGTCTCTTCGCAGCCGAAGGCGCGAAGGTCGTGATCGTCGGACGGCGCGAAACCGCAGTCAACGAAGCGGTCACGGCACTGGGGCGTCAGGTCATCGGCCTTGCCGATGTCGTCACGCATGAGCGTGTCGCCGCGCTGGTCGCGGAGCGGTTCGGAAAGGCCGATATCTATGTGGCGAATGCGGGCGGCATCCGCATTCAGCCCAGTTCCGCCGTGACGATGGCTGACTATGACGCGCAATTCTTCACCAACGCGCGCGGCACCTTCTTCGGTGTGCAGACGATGGCCCCCTTGCTGCGTGATGGCGGCGCGATCCTGCTGACGAGCTCGGTCGCGAGCCGCAAGGTGCTGGAGGGCCACGCGGTTTACGCTGGCAGCAAGGCCGCGATCGAGGCGTTCGCCCGCAACTGGGCGCTGGAGTTCAAGGATCGGCGCATCCGCGTGAATGTGCTCAGCCCCGGCCCGACCGACACACCGATCCTCGCAAAGCTCGGCGTCGCTCCCCAAGCGCAGCCGCAGGTCGAAGCGCAGGCCGCACGGATGATCCCATTCGGCCGGATGGGCAAGGCCGAAGAACTCGCGCAGGCAGCCCTCTTTCTCTGCTCCGCCGAGGGCGCATTCGTCACGGGCGTCAACCTCGCCGTCGATGGCGGCATCTCGCTGACCTGATCGCCGCAGAGGCCCTACGCCCTCCCCCGCGCCGAAAATCCCGAGGATCGCGGCGCGGCGGCGGGATTGCCGCGCCCTCGCCTTCGTCAAGGCTGGAGCATCCCCGCCTTTCCCCCGGGAGCGGCGCTCCAACTCCGCGTCACCTAGGCCGCCTGCGCCTCGCGCAGTCCGACGGGCAAGGCCTCCCAGGCCCGGATCAGTTCGCCGATGGAGGCGACCTCCATCTTCCGCATCAGGTTGCCCCTGTGCAGCTTGACCGTTACCTCGCTGATGCCGAGGTCGAAGGCGATCTGCTTGTTGAGACGGCCGCGCGCGACCTCCTGAATGATCTCGCGCTCCCGCGGCGTCAGGGTCCGCAGGCGCTCGGCATGGCCCTTGACCCTCGCCGCTTCCGCCCGTCGCGCCGCATCCAGCGCAATCGCGGCGCTGACGGCGTCCAGTAGCGTCTGGTCGCGGACCGGCTTCGTCAGGAAGTCGACCGCGCCGGCCTTCATGGCCTGAACGGTCATGGGGATGTCGCCATGCGCGGTCAGGAAGATGATCGGCTTGGGATGTCCATTCGCTGTCAGCTGGCGCTGGAGGTCGAGCCCGCTGGAGCCGGGCATGCGCACGTCGAGGATCAGGCACCCCGGCTTGTCGAGTGCGCCGGTCTCCAGCAAGGCCTGTGTCGATCCAAACGACACCGCCTGGAAGCCGGCCGACAGCATCAGCTCGGACAACGCTTCTCGCACCGAAGCGTCGTCATCGACGATGATGACGAGGGGCTGCTCCGCCTCGGCCTGGCGCTGAGCCGAGCGCGGCACGGAATTTCGGGCAAGCGAGCGGTCAACGATCATGTCCACCTTCCACCTCTCTATTGACGCAAGGCTCTGGCGATCGCCGTGAGCAGGGCCTGGCCGTCGAAGGGCTTGCAGAAGAAGCTCTCCACGGCGCGCGCCCTGATCTGCCCGGCAATCTCGTGGCGCCCGGTGATGAGAAAGACCGGCAGGTTCGGGCGTTCCCGGTTTACGAGGTCACGCAGCTCGAAGCCGTCCATCCCCGGCATTCCGATATCCGTGATGAGGAGATCCAACCCGGAGAGGCCCGCCCCGATCAGCCCTGCCGCGGAGGGGAAGCTGCGAACCGCATAGCCGGCCGACTCGAGCAGGTCCTCGAGCGACTCGAGCAATCTCGGATCGTCATCGACCACGGCCACGACATGTCTCTGCTTGCTCACGCTCAGGCTCCTCCCATCCGGCGCGAATGCTGGATCGGGATTTCCAACCGCTCCGCAATTCGCACCAGGTCGGCGAGCGATGACGCCGACATTTTCTGCATGACGTTCCTTCTGTGGATCTGAAGGGTGACTTCGCTGATGCCGAGCGCGGCCGCCGCCTGCTTGTTGAGGAGCCCGCTCACCACGAGAGGCAGGACTTCGCGCTCCCGAGGGGAGAGCTCGCGATAGCGCTGCCTCAGCAGTGCGAGTTCGCCGCGCTTCGCCCTGGTTTCCAGATCCTGCGCGATCGCCGCGCGGATCGCGCTCATGAGCGCCACATCGCTGAAGGGCTTGGTCAGGAAATCGACGGCGCCATGCTTGATGGCGGCGACCGAGGACGGAATGTCGCCATGCCCCGTGATGAACACGATCGGCGGATGATTTCCCTGTGCGATCTGCCTTTGCAGCGCGAGCCCGTTGATATCGGGAAGCTCGACGTCGAGGATCAGGCAGGCCGGGAGATCAGGCTTGTCCGCACCGATATAGTCGCCAGCCGTCTCGAACGGGATGGACGGGACGCCGTTTGCCGCCAGCAGCTCGCCCAGCGCCTCCCGGAGAGCGGCGTCGTCGTCGACGATGAACACGATTATATCGTCAGCGGTCATGATCCGCCTTCGTTTCAACGGGCAGCGTGAAGATGAACGTCGCCCCGCCGGGCTGATTGTTCTCGGCCCAGAGACGTCCGCCATGGGTTTCGATGATTGTTCTAGAGATGGCCAAGCCCATGCCCATTCCATTGGGTTTCGTTGAGAAGAACGGCTCGAACACCTTTTCAGGCGCTCCGATGCCCTCGCCCGTGTCCCGGACTTCGGTGCGGATGAGATCGTCGGCGCGCAGGCAGCGGATGCGAAGCACCCCGCGCTGCGCTGGCTCCATCGCCTCCAGGCCGTTGCGGATCAGGTTGACGAGAACCTGCTGGATCTGGACCCGGTCCAGGTCCAGCGGCGGAAGCCCGGCCTCGACGTCGATCTCGATGCGGATGCGGCGCCGGGCCGCCTCTTCCGTCATCAAACCCCGGGCCTCTTCGAGAATGGTGCCGAGCTGGCAGGGGTTTCGCGCCTCGCCCGTCTGCCTGAACAGGGCGCGGACCCGACCGACGACGTCGGACGCGGAATTCGCATCGCGGATGATGCGCTCGACGGTCTTCTGCGCCCGCTCCAGATTGGGCGGGTCCGAGGTGAGCCAGCGCTGGCAGGCATGGGAATTGGCGACCACGGCGGCGAGCGGCTGGTTGACCTCATGGGCAATCGAGGCGGAGAGCTCCGCAAGGCTTGCGGCCTGGGCTGCGCGCGCCAGGCGTTCCTGCGTGAATGTCAGCGCTTCCTGTGCGCGCACCTGATCTTCGATCTCGAAGCAGATGCCGTTCCACTGGACGATCTCCCCCTCGACATTTCGCATCGCCGCGGTTCGCGTCTCGACCCAGCGATACGCGCCATCAGCCCGGCGGAGGCGGTGTTTCATCGCATAGGAGGAGCCCGTCGCCAGCGAGAACCCATATTTCTCTTTGACGTCGGGGAGGTCGTCGGGATGGATGATCGTCTCCAGGGTACCGGCCAGTCGTGTCTTGCCCTCCTCATCCTTGTCCCCGAGCCCGAAGCCGAGAAACTCGCGCAGCTTCTCGCTTCGATAGATCGGCTCGCCGTTCGGTGCGGCGCAGTAGATGAGGGCCGGCAGCGTCTCGACCAACTGACGCAGCGAACGTTCGCTCTCCCTGAGCGCCTCCTCCACCCGAAGCTGATCGTCGATGTCGTGGGACAGGCCGTGCCACTGGATGATGCTGCCGCCTTCATCGCACAGCGGCTCCGCGCGTCCGTCCATCCAGCGATAGACGCCGTCATGGCGGCGCAGGCGGTAGCGCATCGAGAAAGGTTGGCCGCAGAGCAGGCATTGCTTCAGTTCGGCCCATAGACGCTCGGCGTCGTCGGGATGGATGGCGGCCTTCAGGGCTGCCGCGTAAGGCTCCGTCTGGGGCTGTTCAAGACCGCCTTCGTCAAGACCCAGGAAATCGAGGAAGCGGCGGTTGAAGAAATTCGGCTCCCCGGCGGGCGTCAACCGCCAGAGGAAGCTCGGCACCAGATCGACCAGCCGCGTCAGTTCCTGCTTCCGGAGGTGCAGCTCCGTCTGCGTGGTGATCAGGTCATGGATATCGACGGATACGCCGTACCAGCGGACGATCTTGCCTGCGTCGTCACGCAGGGCTTCCGCACGCGTTTCAGTCCATCGATAGCTGCCGTCGGCTCGATGCTGAAGGTATTTGATATTGTAGGGCGTCGCCGTCGTGACGGATTTGATGAAGGTCTGTTCTGCCAGTTCCAGAAAATTGGGGTGGATCATCTTCCTCAACGAGAGGGCCCCATCCGGCGCCGTGACCGTCTCGAGCGTGGCGCCAGTCACCTCCATCATCCGCTTGTTGAGATAGGCGGGCCGGCCTTCCGCCGTCATGCTCCAGATCATGGCCGGGACCGTGTCGATCAACTGCGCGAGATGCTGCTCCCTCTCGCGCAGGGCGGCCTCGGTCTTCTTGTAGACGTCGATGTCGATCGAGGTGCCGAACCAGCCCGTGATGCGCCCCTCGCCATCCCGCGTCGGCCGCGCCGAGATGCGGTGCCAGACATAATGTCCGGTCGCGCGCAGCATCCGGTACTCGATGTTCCACGGCTCTCCCGTCTTCAGACAATGGCGCAGGGTCGAGGCGGCCCTGTCGACATCCTCGGGATGGACACCGCGCATCCAGCCAGCCTCGCCGCCATCGATGAATTCGCGCTCGCCGAGGCGGCGGTTGAGATCCTCCAGGGCCATGTCGATGGCGATCTGGGCGGCGGGGGTCACATAGGTGAACTTGCCCATCGCGTCGAAAGCCCAGGCCTTGCCGTGCAGGCTCTCGATCACCTTGGCTGCGCTGACCGCGTCCACGGTCTCGCCGAGGGATTGCGCGATGGTCCAGCGGTCGCCCGGCCTGGAGACCATGGCGTCGACATTCACGCTGACGCCATAGCCCGGCTCGGCACGGAGCTCAGTCCAGCGATAGCTGCCGTCCAGCTGGCGCAGCCGATAGCTCGTCACCTGGGGCACGCCGGTCCAGAATGCGTAGGCCGCCGCCTGTGCGATCGCAGCCCTGTCCTCCGGGTGGACGGCGCTCTCGATCGCCTCGCCCGGAGCGGTTCCGATCCCGTCCGGACGGCCAGGCACCTGCCGCGGTGCTGTCCCGATCCGAGCGCTGCGGCTGGTGGGCTCGGGGAAGACGAGGGCGGCGATGCAAGCGGCAACCAGGAGGAATGCCCCGAGCGACAGCGCGGCCTCCCGTATGGCGCCCGGGTATAGCAGGGCGGCGACGGTCGCACCGGCAAAGGCGGTGAGCAGCGCGGCCCAGAGCGCCACAAGCAGATAGCCGCGCGCATGGAGAAAGACTGCACCGAGCGGAGCCAGGAGGCCGAAAGGAGTGCCGGTCAGCCAGCATGCTAACAGACCCAGAGCCAGCGTCCCGACGATCAGGGCCGACGGCGTTCGATGAAGCGCTGCGATCATGGTCGGCTGCTCCCTCCGGAGACGGAATGCCTGGAAACCGTCACAGCTTCACTAGCACCAGTCCTCGAAGACACGGCTGGCAAACTCAGCGAAACCTAACGCTGGGACGGCTGCGCCGCACTTATGGAAATCCATGACTTGCACGTCGCCGTGCAAGCGGCCGGTCGCAGCGGGTAGCCGCCTCTCCTGCCGTTGCAACGCCACCGGGGCGTGCCGGTCCAGGCAGGGGTCCGGGACCGGGCGGGGATGAGCGCGCGCCAGCACCCGGCGCAGGATACCCGCCGCCGCTTTCCGCCTGGGCCCGTTGTGGCCTAGGCGGGCATGGCCAGCGAAAGACCGCTTGCACCGCATTGGTCATGGATCAGGTCGATGATCTCGTTCCTGGCGGATATCCCCATGGCGAGGCTCGCGACACGGAACTGCAACTCCACCTCGATTGCAGCCGCATCGATGGCCTTCAGGACAACGGCCGGCGCCGGGTCCTTGACGATCCGGGTGCTGGTTTCGAGCACGGAGCGCATGACGTCCTCGACGACGCGTGGCCTTTGCCCCGCGGCAAAGCGCAGGCTCAAGGTGATGAGATGCGACTCGTCAGGGCGGCTCAAGCTGGTCAGGCTCTGTTTGGCGAGCACGCTGTTCGGCAGCACGACGACATTGTTCACCCCGGTCAGCAGGTTGGTGGAGCGCCAGTTGGTTGCGGTGACACGGCCCGCAGTGCCGTCGCTCAACTGGACCCAGTCGCCGATCGCATAGGCCTTGCCGAGCGTCAGGGCGATGCCGGAAAAGACATCCCCGAGCGTGTTCTGCAACGCCAGGCCCAGGATGACGGCGACGACACCCGAGGTTGTCGCCAGGGTGGCGATCGGCATGCCGAAGACGAAACCCATGACCGACAGCGCCACGCCGAGATAGATGACGGCAATGGCCATGTCCAAGATGAGGTGGGCTTCCCGCGGCTTGCGATTGAGCCTGACATAGATGTGGATGAAGCCGATGATCGTCCAAGCGAGATGGGTCCACCAGAGGATCAGCGCCGATTTGGCGAGCAACGCGGCAAAACCCTCGGTGTAGATGCGATCGGGCTGATGTGGAGCGATGCCTCCAATGCCGAGCATCAGGCTCATGCCGGTGAAGAACAGGATCTGGACGATCAGGCGACCGGTCGGTCGGTTGCAGCCCTGAACGTGCCACACGACGATGCCGGCAGCACCGAGCACGTTGATCAGGACAAGCGACAGGAAGTGGTCATCACCGAACATGGGGGATTCACCGATAGCGGTTGGTCATGTCGAAGGACGGCCAGGCACCGGATCGGGCGCCCGGATCGTGCAACCGGATCGGGAAACCGGATCGTCCACCTGGCCTGTCCCTCTATTTCTTGAGCGGGAATGTCAGCTCCTGCTGGGCGGTATCGACCACGAAGACCGCGAGGAGCTTTGCGGGTTGCGTCTTGCTGGCATTCTCGCTGACGCCGTGGCGGTCTCCCGGCAGCTCCGAAAAGCTTTCGCCGGCCCGATAGTCTTTGACGGGGCCATCATTGACCTGACTGCGGATCACCCCTTCGAGGACGGTCGCGTAGATGAAGGCGGAGGTCGGATGGGTGTGGCCCTCCGAAAAGCCGCCCGGAGCGTATTCCACGAGAACGCCCCTCATGCTCTTGCCGGGCACGTTCGGCAGGACGTGGTCATAGACCAACGTGACCTTTGCGCCCTTTCCGCCACCGGGCGTGTCATGCGCAAGGGCCGGCCCCGACAGGAGGGCCGTCAACACGACCGCAGACCCTAACAGCTTGATCATATCCAGAGTCCTTTCATGGTTCAGGCACCGGGCCGTCTCAGATGCGGCCCATGCACAGGTGGTTACTTTCGCGGCGCTGTCGCGAACCAGCGATCGAACTCGATGCGGCCGAGGCGGGGCTTATCGTCGGAGACGAGTGAGCCGTCCTCCAATCTGGTCCCGAAATACTGGGCTTCCGGATCTGCAACGACGGCGCGGCTGTCTCCGATCGCCTTGAGGTAGCGCGCGACGAAATCGCAAAGCCGCGCGCGCTCCGGGCCGGCGATTTCGATGATGCCATTGGCTGGGGCGGCCAGAGCGGCCTCCGCCACGAAATCGGCGACATCGTCGGACGCGATCGGCTGCAGATTGCCCGTCGACAGACGGGTCGTGTCGCCGACCGTGCCGGCCTGGGCGATGCCGCCGAGGAATTCCAGGAACTGCGTGGACCGCAGGATCGTGTAGGGAATGCCGGATTCCCTGACGATCTTTTCCTGCGCGACCTTGGCGCGGAGATAGCCGCTATCGGGCAGCCGGTCGGCGCCGACGATGGAAAGCGCGACATGGTGCTTCACGCCGGCTTGCCTTGCCGCAGCCATCAGGTTCCGGCCCGAAACCTGGAAGAATTCGAGCACGGCCTTGTCCTCGAAGGACGGTGAGTTCGCGAGGTCGATCACGACCTCGGCCGCCTTGAGGGCCTCTGCCAGACCTTCCCCGGTGATCGTATTGACGCCGGTATTGGGGGCAGCCGCAATGACCTCATGCCCCTGCTTGCGCAGGCGCTCCGCGGTCTTCGATCCGATCAGTCCGGTGCCACCGATAATGATGATTTTCATGAGATGTCTCCTTTCGCGGCCGTCCATGCGGCACGCCGTTCGATAGACCCTGAGTGCGAACGGCCTCATCGAGGCCGGGCTCGTCGGCCAAACCGGGCATGGGCTTGAAGGCTGCACACCCTGGTTCGGCCCCACCCCAAAAGGTGGTCAGTAGTCCCAGAAGACCGGGACGAAGCGGAAGGCATCGCCCTCGACCGCCACGCGGCCGACAGAGGGGAACGGCAGGTGAGTGGCCACCAGCTGCTCGCCGGTCGCGGCGAGCTCCGTCAAAAGGCGGACACGAACGCGGGCCGCCTCCTCGGGGTCGTGTTCGAAACCGTTGTGCCAGTCGGGGTGGTCGAACCCGACCGCGAAAACGGCATCTCCGGCGAATGTCAGGCGATCTGCGCCGGATGCCAGGCGGACGACGCTGTGCCCGGGCGTGTGGCCGCCGGTGCGATGGACGACTACGCCTGGCGCCACCTCGTGCTTCTCATCGAACGGCCGCAACTGCTCACGGTAATCTTCCGCGAACCGCTTGGCGGCCGACCGAAGCGCATCCGGGAAACCCGCCGGCATGTTGACGTGTGTGAAGTCGGGCGCCTCCCAAAACTTCACCTCGGCGGCCGCCACATGGATCCGCAGGTCCGGACGCAGCCGGTCCTTCACCCCGTCGACGAGGAGCCCGCCGATATGGTCCATGTGCATATGGGTCAGCACCACGTCGGTGACCGACGCGAGATCGATGCCGGCCGCCTCCAGTCGCCTGACCAGCTGCCCGGCCCGCGGCAGGTTCAGGTTCGGGTCCAGGCCCAGCCCGGCGTCGATGAGGATAGTCTGGCTGCCACTGCGGACCACGACCACGTTCAGCGACCAGTCGAAAGCGTCGGGCGGCAGGAACATGTCGTTCAGCCAGGCTGCCCGCGCGGCCGGCTCGGCGTTGTGTCCCAGCATCTTGGTGGGAAGCGGCAGCACCCCGTCGCTGACCACCAGCACGTCAATCTCGCCGATCCGTACGGCGTAGCGCGACGGCACCAACTCTTCGGGCCCCGGCTTGGCAGGGCGTGAGGCGATGTCCAGGCTCATGTCTGTCTCCTACTGACCACCGTTCCATTCACGGTATCGACGACGCTAGGTTGAGCTGTCCAAGCGGTCGATTGGGTCTGAGGATAGGGTGAACCATACCATGTTATAGGTCCGCACCAGCTGACGGGGTGTCGAATACTGGGCGAATTCTGCGACACGGCGGCGGACCATCGGTCGCGAATGGCGATCGCCGGAACGCAAGCCGGAGCGTTAGACGCGGCGTCGACCCCTGGCTTCCGGGAGCGCGCCGCCAACCTTGGCTCGGCCCGGGTGATGGAGAAGGCAGGGCTCAAGCGCGAAGCCCTTCTCCGACTTTGGACCGTTCATCCGAACATCAGCGACGAGCCACGGGACTGTTTCAGTTACGCCAGGATCAGATGAGCAGCGTCCTCAGGCAAAGCTTCGCGGCAGAATTCCGATCTGAAACCGTCGCTCACCCCTGCATCATGCGCTGCCGCCTCGGATCGGCAACACGGCGTCGGGCTTCACATCGGCCACCAACGCGTCAGTATGGATCTCCCTGACGCCCGGCAAAAGGCAGGATCACCCACTCCAGACAACCCTGAAATAGCGCTAGGCTTCAGCCTCATGGACCTGCCCGATCTTCCGCCTGACTACGCCTTTCCGCGCCTGCCCCGGACCCAGGAGGCCAGCGACTTCGCCTTCGAGGCCAAGCGCGAAGCGATGGGGCCTCATATCCGTCGCCGCTGGCCCTGGGACGAGGCATTCCAACGGGGCCTTCACCAGCGCCGCGTCGAGGACAAGCCGTTCTTCCTGATCACGCGCGCCGGCCAGTCGATCGGGACGCTATCCCTGATGGTGATGCCGGACCATGTCCGGTTCGGCGAATTCTATCTCCTGCCGGCCCTCCACGGACAGGGCTCGGGCACGGCCATTCTGCGTCATTGCCTTGCGCTCGCGGACGCGCTTGCCCTGCCCGTGCGCCTGGAACACCTCCACTGGAACCCGGTTCGCTCGCTCTATCTCAGGCATGGCTTTGCGGAGACAGGGCGTTCCGAGACCCATTGCTTCCTGGAGCGACCGGCTCCTCGCAGGCCCGCCTGAACCCGGGTTCGGCCGCACCAGCAGAGGGTATTTTTGCGGCAGGCCGGACCGCGTCAGGCCACCGGATGATCAGCTCGAATGATCAGAAACGATGGACGCCGGGCATGGTCAGCCAGTTTCGGCCATTGCTGCAATGAAGCAGGATCGGGCCCGGGTTTGAGGAGCCGGTGGATGATCAAGCCAGCGTCGATCAGGGCATTTACGTAGCTGGCGACGGTACGATGTTCCCTTGGTGTGTCGGCACCGAGCCAGCGTACAAGCCGTGGTCCCTCATCAAGATAGCAATCCACCGGCAATGCTGCCGGGTGCCGTCAGCCGCCTCGGCCCATTGCCGGGAGGCGCACGTCATAATCGGGTGCTCAACAGAGAGAATGAAGCTTCCTCCTTCTCTCAACCACCCTCTGACACGTCTCGACAGTGTCACGAATCATGGATGTAGTGCAGAGCAAGTCCGCTAACGACGACATCAGCGCTGCGATCGGGAAGCTCGACATCCTCGATCCGGCGTATCTCATAATACGCACGAGCGTCGCCACCGAGCTTGATCGCCTCTCGGATCATCTGCTCCGAAGCGTCGAAGGCCTTCACCGAACGCACGTCTTGTTCGAGAGCCAATCGTGCCAAGCCGCCGGTACCGCAACCCAGGTCAACGACATCCTTTCCTTGAAGCGGAGGCATCAGCGATAGGAGCGCGGGCTGCTCGATAACCTCATTGGGACGCCCTGGTCGGGATCGCAGTTTGCCATAGGCAACGCTGACCAGAGGATCATCGTAGAGCGCTCGATCGACCATGTTCAGTGCTGCTCCCGTTGTCGGAGCGCATGATGAAGGCGACGAGCCAGGCCCGCAACGGGCGATCCTGCCTCTTCGATTCCGGTTCGCAAGCTGACGTCTCATCAGGCGCCAGCCTGTGATTGCCCGCCCCTGGCAGATCGGGGATCAGGTCGAACCGCGTCGCCAGAATTCCGATCCGAAATCGTCGCTCCGCCCTGCGCCATGCGCTGCCGCCTCGGATCGGCAGCAGGGCATCAGGCTTCACATCGGCCACCGATGGGTAGGTATGGGTTTCCGCGACGCCCCAACCCGGTCAGCCTTGGTAAAGCCGGTCGGACCCGACGTCCTTCACAGGCGGAATCGGCTGGCCGGGATGCTCGACGCAGCAACCAGCTTCTGCGCGGCGATGAGCGCCTCCAGGCGATTATGGGCGTTCAGCTTGGCCATCAGCGTGGTCATGTGGCTCTTTACGGTCTTGTTGCTGAGCGAAAGCTCGCGCGCGATCTCGCTGTTCATCATCCCGCAAAGCAGGAGCCTGACGATCTGCTCCTCGCGGACGCTGAGCCTGTTGCAGGCCGGCTTCTGTCGTTCGAGCGCCTTGTCCTTCAAGGCGCAGATCAGCTTGGTCGCGAACGAGGGACTGACATAGACATCGTTCCGCTGCGCGCATTGAAGGGCCTGAATGAGGTCGTCTCCCGGGCCGCCTTTCAGGACATAGCCCTTCGCCCCGGCATCAAGGGCCCCGATCGCATCATCCGTGCTGGCCGAGGCCGTGAACACGATGATCTTCGTCTTGGGGGAGATCCTGGATGCCTCCGCAATCGCCTTGAAAACATCCCCTGCCATGCCCAGATCGACGATCATATCATCGGGCTGATGGGTGCAGGTGATAGAGACGATATCGTCCGCAGCATTCCCGGTCGCGGCGAGCGCGAAACCGCCCCGTTGCTTCAGAAACGCAGCGATCCCCTCCATCAACATCGGGTGATCATCGACTATAGCGATCGATCGGTCCGCCATGACCATGCCCCCATAGATTTATTACCCCGAAGCAATATTGTCTATTACTGATGTGCAATTTCATTTTAATATCATAATATAGCGAATTTTACTTATAAATTCATATCGCAAGATTGCCATATATACCAAAATTCCAAGGAATACCTCCTCAAGCGTGAAAATGCTTTTGGTCAGAGTGTGGCTGAAGTTCTGATTGCCGGCGAACGCCGCTAGAATACAAACTGCGGCTTGATCAGAATGACTTCAGTACGCACGCGACACAGGCACCTGGCTATGAATTGCAGGCTAGCGAAGGCGAAATGACGCATCGATGACGCCCAGTTAACAGAACTGTCATTTTCGCGAGGACCGAAGAGGAGGCTTTATTCTGCCCCAGAACTGCGCTTTCAAGCCGCGCAGTGCGGCCCTGAGGCAAGCGCATGGTTTTCGCAGGCGAACGACGAGACTAACCACTCCCAAAGTTCGTAAAGCGCGCGGTTCATTTTGTKCTACAGTGGCGGAGCATTTCGCAATGGGCCGCGGCAGCGTCTTCGCCAGCCTTCAGGAGTGCACAGGAGGGCTGCGCACAGTTGAAACTCCTGATCGTCGAAGATGACGTCCGCACCGCGGCGATCCTGCGCAAGGCCTTCATCGAGGAAGGCTTTGTCGCCGACATGGTGCATGACGGCCTGGACGCCGTCACGGAAGCCCCGGGTGGACGCTACGATATCGTCATCCTCGACGTGAACCTGCCCGGCATGGATGGCTGGCAGGTGCTGCAGGTGTTGAAGCAGGCCGACCAGCGAATGCCGATCCTGATGCTGACGGCGCAGGATGCGATCGAGAAGCGCGTCAAGGGTCTGACTCTGGGCGCTGACGATTACCTGACAAAGCCATTCGCCTTCGCGGAACTCCTTGCACGCGTCCGGACCGTCTTGCGCCGGGCCAGTTCCGTTCCTGCCGAGATCCTGCAATTCGATGATCTGAAGGTCGATCCCCAGCGCCACAAGGTCACTCGCGGCGGCACGCCGATCCCGGTTTCGCCCAAGGAAATCCTGCTGCTCGAACTGCTCCTGCGCCATCGCGGCGATGTGCTGTCTCGAACCTTCATTGCCGACAAGGTCTGGGACATGATGTTCGACTGCGACAGCAATGTCGTGGACGTCAACATCCGCCGCCTGCGACAGAAGATCGACGACCCCTTTCCCCGCAAGCTGATCCACACCATCCGCGGGCGCGGCTATGTCATCCAGTAGCCTGCTGAGCCGCTGCGTGCCGGCATCGATCGCAGGCCGCCTGACGGCCTGGTTCTGCGCCTCGGCCTTCACTTTGGTCCTGGTGGCCGCCTTCGTCCTGTACGATGCCGTCCGCGCGACCGTGCAGTGGACGGAGGATCAGGTTCTCGAGCAGCACCTCATCGAAATACGGTCTCTCCTGCAGACGTCCAAGCCCGACACCGCCATGATCGCGCACGAGCTGAGCGAGGCAGCCGATGGGCCCCGCCAGGTTCTGATCCGTGTGTTGACGAATCTTCCGGACCTGGTGCTGACGACACCGGACATGGACAAGCGGCTACCGGCCACGCGCTTCCAGACGCCAGCCCCCAGTGCAACGCCCCATTATGAAACCATTACTGAAAACGGCTTCAGGTTTCGGGCGCACAGCGCGCTTGTGCCGCTGCAGGCGGAAGGCTGGCCAAAGGACACCGTCGTCCAGGTCGCCATGGATACGACACTCGATGACATGGCGATCGACCGCTTCAGGGACGTGCTCGTTACGGTGATCCTGCTGTCCGGCGCATTATGCGCCCTGGTGGGCTGGTTCATCATCCGGCGACAGCTCTCGCCGCTGCGGCGCGTGATCCACGCAACCGCGAGCATCGAGCGCGCGACGGCGAATGAGCGCCTCGTCACGGCCGGCCTGCCGACGGAGTTGGCCCATCTCGGCCTGGAATTCAACCATATGCTCGACCGGCTCGAGGGCGCCTATTCGCGTCTCCGGCAATATGCCGACAACGTCGCCCATGAACTGCGCAGCCCCATCAATCGCATGCTGCTGAATGTCGAGGTGGCGCTCTCGAAATCGCGCGACGAGGCCTCCTATCGCGACGTTCTGGAGAACACGCGAGACGACATGCAGACGATGGCGCAGATCGTCGACAATCTTCTCTTTCTGGCCAGGGCGGACAGCGACGAGGTCCAGCTTCAGATGGAGCCCGTGCGCCTCGCCGAAGAAATCGCAAACGTGCACGAGTTCTATTCGGCGCTGGCCCAGGAGAAGGGCATCGAGCTCCAGATCAGAACCGATCCCGAGCTCGTGATCGTGGGCCACGCCATGCTGCTCAGGCGAGCCTTGAGCAATCTCTTGAGCAACGCCCTGTCGCATACGCCACCTGGCCAGTTCATCGACATCACAGCCCATCGCGACGGCGACAGCGTGGTCGTCGCTGTCGCCGATGGCGGCGACGGCATCGAGGCTGAGGACCTGCCCTACGTCTTCGATCGCTTCTTCCGCGGCGACCGCTCCCGATCGAGCTCCGAGCGACGGCTCGGCCTTGGACTGTCGATCACGAAAAGCATCGTGGCCATGCATCACGGCCTGATTGCGGTCGTCAGTACCAAAGGCGCCGGCACGCGTTTCAGCATGACGTTTCCGGCCTCGATGCGCGCGCATGGCTAGTGATCGCGGCGCTTGAGCGGAGACGTGTCCCGGTCGCCTCACCTCTCCTTGAAGATCCTGTTGGCGTGGTCTGCGAAGGGTTTCGTCAGGAACGAGAGCGCGGTGCGTTCCTCGGTGGTGATGAAGACCTCGACCGGCATTCCGGGCTGGAGCTTGCGGTCGCCGAGGGCGGCGACGAG
>NZ_JBFTKS010000032.1:0-58339 GCF_056396065.1 Allobosea sp. 05T433
GATCCCAGTGAGCCGTCCTTCGCGGCGTTTCAGCAGCCCCGCTGAGGTCTGGCATTCATCATGGTTGGTTTATCCGGTTCTACTGAAATTAATTGCACATAAGCGTGGGAAAAAACCCCGTAGCCACCAGCTTGGGAGCCATGGCGCTAAAAGCCACACGGCGTACCGGATGATCTCAGGCGGGAACTGGTGACGGGCGTAGGAAATCGGCTGCATGCCCCTACCCTACCGGAGCAGGCTCAGATCGTACCATTCCCGTGACAATGCCTCCCCCTCTTTTGTTAACACCAGCGAACGCGCCAGCACCAACCATCAGCCGCTCCTCGCCACCCCTTCTTTACGTCACGCTGATGTCAGGCGGCGACACACCCTGGGCTAGTCTTTGCCTGCATCTACCTCCGCAAAGCATCCGGCGCATGCAGTACATCCCTCTTGAAGACGTCGAACCTACCACATGATTTGCAAGGCCGATGCTCGTGGGTGAAAGCTTGTAACGACATGGGCTTGATCTTAAAACTGGATCGCTTTGGGTTAGAATTTTCCGGGTCGTTCCCCTTTGGGCTGGGAGGAGCGGAAAGCGATGAAGGATTCGAAGTTCTCGGACACGCAGAAGGCGTTCATCCTGAAGCAGGGCGCGGATGGGATTCCGGTGGCGGAAATCTGCCGGCGGGCCGGGATCAGTTCAATTGGAAGTAGAAGTACGAGGGGCTGCCGCCGGCCGAGATGCGCCGGCTGAAGCAACTCGAGGACGAGAACGCGAAGCTGCGCAAGCTCGTCGCCGACTTGGCGCTGGACCTCCGCCGCTCTTGAGCCCTCAGTTGGTCGCCGTCGGAAGCGTTGCCTCGGGTGAGACCCTTCCTGAGCTGGACGGCCCGAAAGCGAGATCCGGCACTATCGTTTCCCAGACTTCTTGTTGAAGGCGCGCCCGGAACTCTTCCTGGTTGTCCGACTTGCGCCAGCGCACGATCGCGCCGACCTCGCCGCGCAAGAGGCTTAGATCTTCGGGAGGCGACCAACTCCCGGCCATTCGTCCAAGCGTTTGTCCTCGTCTGTCTTGGATCATCCAAGACTGGCCATCGCGCACGATTTGAACAGGATCTCCTACTTTTGCGACCGAGATTGCGGCAAGCGATCGATGCCCTGACCTGAGGCGTCCCGCCCATGAAAGATCCACATTCTTGAGGTCCGGAACCTGGTAAACCGTTGTCGGAAGCGTGATAGCATCAGTGACAGTTGGCGCAGGCCGGCGCAGCACATACGCTGCGTCCAGCGGAATGAATGGATGGCGCCCATCGGACATGATGACGAGGCTGCGTCGCGCTCGGGTCATGGCAACATAGAACAGGCGGCGCGGCGCGTCGGAATCCTCGCCTTGTGAAGCCTTGTCCCATCCACCGCTCAAGATGGCGACATCATCGAACTCCAATCCCTTAGCGCGATGTGCTGTTAGAAGTAGTAGGCCGCGTTGCTCACCGCGGGCATCACGTGCCCATTCCGCGAACCATTCGATAAGGTCCGGCACGGGCATGCTCTTGCTCGCCAGCTCCATCGCCAATGCAGCAATGCCTTCGGCGATCAGGTCCGTCCAGCGGTTGGACGGAATTGCGTTCAGCATGTCGATCAGATCGTGAACCTTAAGCAGTCGGGTAGAATGTCGCCGCAGGGCGTCGATGAACTGTTGCATCTCGCGAAGACGCCAAATGCTGGGCAGGCTCTCGTTTGCCATCTCCACCGGGATGCCAAGCGTTTCGGCATAGGCCCGCACCGGGATTAGCCGCCGCCAGTCGCGCGCGATGATCGCCGCACGGGACCAACTCCACTCTGGGTCAAGGCGCGATAGCCGGACGAGTTCATCAACCGCCGCCATCGCCTGCGCCACATCTCCGGTTGAGCAGTCCAGCACTTGGACCCGCCCCTGGGCCACGGGATCCAACGCCGCCAACTCTCCGCCGTGCGGCGCCTTCTTGCGCTTTCGATCGATGTCAATGTCGTGGCCAGCTTTCATGCGGGCAGCGGCTTGCGCAATGACCGCGTTGGCGGCGGCAATGATATGTCTGGTTGAGCGGTAGTTCTCGATCAGGAACTCCGGTCGCGCACTATAGTCGGCCTCGAACTGGCGGATAAAACGGATCGAGGCCCCGGCGAAGGCATAGATATTCTGATCGTCATCGCCCACCGCAAACAAGCTGATCCGAAGGTCCTTATCCTCCAGAGAACGGCCTGCAACGGCGGAGATCAGCGCGTATTCCTCAGGACCTATGTCCTGATACTCGTCCACGAGAATCCAGCGATGACCCGGGATCAGTGTTTCGCGTTGCGCTTCCGCCTCAGGCTTGCTGAGGCCTTCCCCGTTCAGTAGTCGCACCGCTTCCAAGACTATCCCGTCGAAGTCGTGCGTCGTCTCGCCGCTGGCTCCAGCAAAGCTGGCTCCCACCAGTCGCATCGCGAGGGCATGGCATGTGGATATCGTCACCGCATTCGCCTCCTCGCCGATCAGATGCCGCAGTCGGATGCGTATCTCGGCAGCGGCGTGACGGTTGTAGGTGAGCACGAGGATGCCGCGCGGGTCTTCGCGGCGGACACGAATAAGGTAGGCGATGCGGTGAACCAGAACGCGGGTCTTGCCCGATCCCGGTCCTGCCAAGACCAACACACTTGTCTCGTCACGAAGATCCGAGACGATCTTCTGCTGTGTCTGATTGTTCAGCGAATCGACGATTGTCTTCCACGACGCTCCGGTCGTCTGGCGTCGTATATCGGCGGCTTTTCCCGGCATCCATCGACTAAGGAAGGTGTCACGCTCCAGTACGAAATAGTCTTCGGACAGCCGCATCGCCTGATTTATCGCCGTAATACCTCGTTCGGCATACGCTGCCATCACATGGGTCTGGATGGTCTGCTCGGCGTAGTGTTCGTCCAAGGGCACGAAATCCTGCGCGGTGAACTGGCCGCCGGTGGGATTGAGGTGGACTGTCATAGCTTGCCGGAAGACTGTTAGCCCTTTGCCCAGCGTGACGACCTCCTGCTCGTGAAGCCACAGAAGCGAGCGGTCCATGAGCTTGGTCATGTCCTGAATACCGCTGCTGCGAAGAAAGGCGTCCCCCGTCAGGGCCGCGAGCAGATCGCCCATTGTGGTTTCGATCTGTATATCCTTGCCTCGGGAGCCTTTCGGCAACTTTCCCAGAAGATGGACTAGCAACAGCTCGGCCCCCTGCCGTCGTAGCCCTGCCGTCTGTTCCAATGCCTGCCAGGTCCGTTGCAGCGTAACCATCAAGGTGTTGCGCGAGACCTTACGCAGCCGCAGGCTACCCTTGCCGCCATCCTGATCGCGGCCGTCTCGCCCCATGCTTCGGAGCAATTTTTCCACGATGTCGGGACGAATTGCACCGTGCCCCTGATTGCGTAGCGCTTGGCAGGTCTCGGCCAAGTGAAGGGGAGCCCCCTCGCCACCATCGGCATCAGGGGCGGCTTCGCGCATCAGCGCAATCAGCGCTGTTTCGACCTGCGCCGCCTGCGCCAACCGCTGTTGCGAATGGCCCTCGACGGCGACATGGGCAAAGACCGTGACCACGACGTCGTTTCGGGCGACCCCGAGTGCCTCAAGATCGGCCATTGCCTGGTTCAGTTTGGTCCCAGTCAATCCGCTGATCCCGGCCAGCTCATCAGTGGAAATGCCTTGATCAGCAGGGGCGTTCATCAAGTGCCGGGTGATATCTAGAAGCTGATTGCGACGGGTGCCGGTGATAGCAGCCTTGGCAAGTATGGCCTCGGCCTCCTCCAGGGTGCGAATTCTTAGCGAGGAGGGAAATACTTGAACGCGGTTTTCTTCGCGGCTCAGCAACGCGGCTTCTTCTAGCCAGGACACCGCGGTTTTGACCCTTGTGTCGTCGGTCGCACTATCTCGCTCGAACTCCTGATCGCGTTCGGCTCGCACGATCTCGCCCGAAGTGGCAACCACGGTGCCTGTTTTCTTCAGCCGGTCGTTCAACCGTCGCAGGGCTTTGAGAACGGCTCCGATTTCGTGCCGGGCCAATCGCGAGCGGGCTGAAAGCGAGAACTGCCGCTCGACATCCTCGGTGGCAAACAGCAAGACGCAATGGGCATGGGCCCTATCGCGCCCCGCCCGCCCAGCTTCTTGCAAGTAGTTCTCTAGTGACCCTGGAATGTCGCCATGGACCACGAGCCGGATGTCGGGCTTGTCAATCCCCATCCCGAAAGCGTTGGTTGCCGCGATGATCCGCAATTCGCCTACGCGAAATCGTTCCTGGATGTCCCGCTTTTCCTCGGGCGGCAGCCCTGCATGAAATCGTTCCGCTAGTAGACCCTGCTGCTTGAGGAAGTCGGCGACGCGTTCCGTCTCGCCACGGGTAGCGCAATACACCACGGCACCCGAAGCGCCGTCCTGTGGTAGCTTGGCCTCGATTACATCGAGGATATCAGCCAGCTTTGTGCCGCGCTGCGTGGGCCGGACGTCAAAGCTGAGATTGGTGCGCACCGCGCCGCCGTCCAGCAGTAACAATTCGCGCTCAAGGCGCGACTGGAAATGGTCGCGGATGTCACGGACTACTTCGGGCTTGGCTGTGGCAGTCAGGCAGAGCACCGGAGCAGGCGCGTTATCGCCCGAGGACTCTTTGATAAAGCGGCTGACATAGCGGTAGTCCGGCCGAAAATCGTGCCCCCATTTCGACACACAGTGGGCCTCGTCCAGCACCCAGAGCCCGATCTCACGCTGCGCCAGAACCGACCGGACCGAATTGCTGCGCAATTGCTCGGGAGAGATTAGAAGCATCGCCGCCTCTCCCATGCGCACACGGTCCAGCGCCTCCTGCCGCTCGGGTATAGACAGCATTCCATTGACGGTGGTGGCTGAGGAAATTCCTACCCGTGCCATTCCCTGCACCTGATCGGCCATCAACGCGACCAGCGGCGAGATCACTACGGTCAGCGCCCCGATCTTGTCGAACTTCGAGAGGGCGGGGATTTGGTAACAGACCGATTTTCCGGTCCCGGTTGGCAGAATGCCGAGAAGGCTGGCTCCCCGCATCGCCTCATCGACGATCCGCTCCTGCAGAGGCCGGCCCATATCGTCCACTGGCTGCGCGCGAAAGGCTTCAAACCCGAACCAGCGAGACAGCGCGCGGACCGGATCATTCCTTTCACGGCACCAGGTGCAAACCGAGCTTTTGCAATCGGCGTCACGCAGATCCCGCACAATCTGCGCAGACTTGGGGTATTGCGCCCGCACCCATGGTGGCATGACGGAATCTCCGCCCGCGACCAGGATCCAGGACAAAGCATAAGCTATAGGCCATCCGAGTTGTGGGCTCGAAAGCCAGTTCAGTGTCTGTTGCACCCGTCTCTCGCAAGCGCGTCCCTCCAGTAGCTGGGAAATCGCTTCCCGTGCTTCGAGAGGATTGGGCGCAGGCGCCCCCCGCACCTCCTGGAATACCGCGTCGAAGCCGCCTGAGTTCTCGCTCCTTGTTGTAAGGAAATGAAAGGCTGCCACAGCATGGGGCTGATCGGCGTGTTGCTGCGTCAAAGCCGTCAGTTGATTGCGCAGCACCTGAAACACCAGGCGCGCATCCATTTCCGGATCGTTGACGTGCCCTGCTTGTAGGCGCCCGTCATGGTAGTGCTTGACCAAATGGTGATAGGGATTGCGTGGAAATGCGAGCGGATTGAGCCACAGCGTGTCGATCGGAGATTGCGCAATCCCCGCCAATCGGGGCCGCACCGCGGCAATGTGAGGCAAATCATGCCGAATGATGTTGTGGCCGATCAGATGCTCGGCCTCGGCCGACTCTGCTTCCAAGCGATCGAGGGCTGCCGCCAGATCGCGCTTCTTAGCCAGGATCGGTGAACGAGCATCATCGCGCACCGCCGCAAGAGCGAAGATCGTGGCGGTTCCTGGATCCACTTCGAGATCGATCGAAACGCAGCGGTCCAGGAACGCTTGGAAAGGCTCAGACATACTGCAACGATGCCAATCCGGGATGAAATGGTCAGCGATCATGATCGCGCGCGCCGAAAGGTCAAACGGGCCAGTAGAGTCACCGGACCCTTTGCCCGAGGGCCGCTTTCGGAGCGGTCCCAGGGGTGGCCCCAAGATCAAGACTTGGCGGCTCACAATCGACCGTTCACCCAGGGATAATACCCGGCACCGTCCAGTCCTACGATCAAGCGTCGGCGAGGGCCGAGCATCTCGCAAGCTAGACACTTAATGGGTAGGGCGTCCGCTTCCGACCCACGCCGGCTGCATGAGGGCCCGACGCCGCTGAGCGCCACAGGACTAAGCCGCTCTCGCGGCAGGGCGCTGCGGCGCGGTTATCGCGGAGATTTCGCCTGTGAGGCGCTGCATCCGAGGATTTCGGGGTCGTTTCCCCTGATCCCGTGGAGGCCTCCATGACCGATCCCGTCACCGTCARCCCGCTRCGCCAGCGGATGATCGAGGACATGACCATCCGCCRGTTCGGYGAGCAYACGCAGCGCGACTAYGTYCGGCAGGTCCGCGCGTTCACGGCCTTTCTSGGCGKCTCGCCCGACCGGGCCGARCCRGAAGATCTGCGKCGCTAYCAGCTKCACCTGGCKTCGYTSGRYGCGAGCTATKCSCGGATGAACCAGGCCTGCACGGCGCTGCGCTTCTTCTTCCAYGTCACGCTSGGCCGGACCGGCTTCGGCGACCGGATGGCGCTCCAGATCGTCACGTCGCGGCGACAGGCACTGTCAGCACGAGCGCCCATAGCTCTTGGATTGATCAAACCTCGACGACGCAGCCGGGATCAAACCATGGATTCTCGCGATCGCCATTGCGGTTGGGGTAGCCAGCTTGATTGGCCAGGATGCGCGTCCGACCGACCTTGTAGTCATGTGACCCATGATCATGGCCGTGGATCCAGAGCTCAGGCTGGTATTCCTCGATCAGGGCGCCGAGGTCCGATACGAAGGCCGGCGACAATTCGCTCCCCTGGTGCCTCGGTTGAACCGATTGCGGGTGTGGCGCGTGGTGCGTGACCACTACCGTAGGACCATCGTGCGGCTTCCCTAGCTCGCTACGGATGAACGCCAGATCGAGCCGATGCTCAGCCGCTGCATGCCACGGCATAAAGCGGCTGTAGTGACCGCTTTCCTCCCGGTAGCGGATAAGGCGGTGATCGTTCAGCTCCTGCCCGGCAAAGACCATCGACGGCTTGGGCGTCCCGAGAAGGCGGTAGTCCGTCCAAAGCGTACAGCCGATGAAGCGGACCTGCCCGATCATAACGGTGCGGCGATGCAGTAGATGGATGCCGACCTTGTCAGCGAGGTCGCTTCCAGCGGCCAGGCTGCCCTTCATCTCGCTCTTGTAGAACTCGTGGTTGCCAGCGACGTAGACGATTTCGCGGTCACGGAGCGGCCCGGCTTCCCGCTGCTCCACCATCCACTCGAGCGCAGCACTGATCGGCTTGTGCACATCGCCGGCGAAGACCGCGACATCAAACTCCGGCATCGGTTTGGCGAACAGGAACGGACCGAATTCGAGATGCATATCGGAAATCACCAAAAGGCGCATCCTGCCCTTCCTCATCTATCTGGCATTGTTGGCGGAATGCGCCTCGCTTCAGCCGCCTGACGCCGAGGAGCGCTACGCGATGCGCTTGGACCCAGCAAGCTGCAGCCTGCGGCGTCCACACGCGTTCGAACGCTTTATGACGCAGTCTGAAAGCTTTCCTGTAGCGTCCACACGCGCTCGAACGCGTTATGACGCAGTCTGAAAGCTTTCCTGTAGCGCCTACACGCGTTCGAACGCTTTATGACGCGTTAGATCGCGTCATAAAGCACGCACGTGCACGCGCATTCAAACATGGCTCGGCGCAACCGCGGCGCGTTCAAGGAGCTCGTTGACAGGTTTCGGAGCCCCGGGCGCCGTTCCCTGAGCAAGTCCGGATTCGAATTCGTCAATGTGCATTGCGAACAATCCAGCCTTCCGCGGGCCTATTACGTCTGCCTCGATGCTGTCCCCGACGAAAA
This sequence comes from Allobosea sp. 05T433, assembly GCF_056396065.1. Classification (NCBI taxonomy): domain Bacteria; kingdom Pseudomonadati; phylum Pseudomonadota; class Alphaproteobacteria; order Hyphomicrobiales; family Alloboseaceae; genus Allobosea; species Allobosea sp. 05T433. The sequence goes on from NZ_JBFTKS010000032.1 coordinate 8,005, forward strand.
GAACCTGATGCGGCTCCAAATTGAGCCGCTGGCAAACGAGCCGATAAATCTCGGCTTGAGGTTTCATCAGGCCGACCTCAAACGACAGAACGACCGTATCCGGCGCACCAGGCAGGCAATCGAGCAAAGCGTTCGCGTATGGTGCAGCGAGATTGGAGCAGACGCCAATTTTCAATCCGAGCTGCCCCAAGGTGTTCCAAATGGCATCGATTCCCGGTCGTAGCCGTGTCGAGGCGGTTTCCGCCAACAAGTCAGCCTCCAACTCGGCAAGCCGCGCATCGTCTGTGATCGTCGCAAGATCCTGGGCAAGATCGCGCAGGCTCATCGGAGTTGTCAGCGCTTGGGTTGCCGCCTTCGATGAAGTGGCACTGCCGATGAGTGCTCTGAACGGCCAGCGCTTGTCTTCAATTTCCACAAGTGTCCCGAACCCATCGAAGCAGACAGCCTGGATCTGCGGCGTAGCGTCCTGCCAGATCAGATTTGCCTCTGTGTATGGCGTGAAGTTCTCGTCGACCGCGTTTGGCGCGATCCCCGCACCCCATCTAATCGCTGCGACGTAGCTCCGCACAGCAAGCTGGTCGTCGAGTGTGCCGCTTAGAAGATCCAGGGCTGTCCGCCCGTTGAATGGCGCCGTCTTATGGTCATCAAACAGCCAATCCCTTTGTTGATCCGGTGATGCGAAAAGATGCTGCAGATCCGCATAGAGACCCAGAAGCGCAGAGATCCGCATCAGGACAGCAGTTTCAAGGACGAGTGATCCGTGTGTGCGCGCGATGGTCGACCAGTCGTGAAACTGAGCCGCGTCGCACTGCAGAATCGCGAGCCGGTCGGCCGAGGACAATTCCCAGCGGTCCGCGATGTTCAAGAACGTGCGGAGTGCCGGCGCGCTTACGCGAGCTCGTTCCTCAGGTGACCTTTCCATCAATGTGCTCCCAGCTTGCCACTCAGAGGAGACAGAATAGCTGATTTGCGGACGTCAAAGTTCGAACCGACCCGGCTTAGTTGGCGACCTCGACCACCAGGCTCTCGTCAAACGCCGAATTGGAGAACAAGGCTCCGGCTGGATTGCAGAGGATCCGTGTTCCGCCTGGCCGGCGCATGTCGATGCTGTGATGAACATGGCCGTGCACCCACATCTCGGCGCAGCCAGAATCCGTCAGCTCGGATAGGTCAGACGCACAGTTTCCGGCGATCCATTTTCCGGTGTCGGCCGGCGCTACGCAGGCAGGGTGCGGAGCGTGATGAGTTACAACCACGCGAGGGAAAGAGGTCTCCTGGTCTATGAGATGTCGCAAGCACTCGCGACTTGAGTGATGCAGCTGCTGAGCATCCTGAACGCGAAAGGGACGCTCCCCCGTTCCGTCGCGAAACCGAATGTCCTCACCAGTCGGCATTGTAGCATCGATGGCTCCTGCCAGACTGTAATCGGACCAGAGCGTAGCGCCGAGAAACTGCACGCCCTGGAGGTTGGTTGCGTCGCCCTCGAGCAGTGAGATGTCATTGGCTTCGGCAGCGCGCCGAGCGGCGGCGATCGTCGCACTCGGTTCGCCTCGCCAATGCTCGTGATTGCCGAGCGTTGCAATGACGGGCCTGTCTCCGGCCAGGTGGCGCAGGAATTGGAATCCGGCCGGGATATTCCCCTGCCAAATATCGCCGGCCGACACCAGGACATCGAACGCCGGACGGGGAGGAGCGAATGCCGAAGGAAATGGGAACCCTTCAAGATGCAAATCGGATAGAATCCAGATTCTCACTGCGCTCTTCTCTCATGGTGATTGCTTGGAAGATCCCGCCACCGAACGCATACCCGTGACAATCGAGCTACGATTCTCCGCAGAGGATCTCACTCGCATTGATCGGTCTGCCAAATTTGAGGGTCTTGAACGGGCCGAGTTTTTACAACGCGCCGCGACAGTCGGCGTAAAAGAGGCACTACGATCGTCTGAAATCGCCCAATCTTTTGACGGAGGCCGCGATGATTGAATGATCTCTGTAAGGGTAACTCACTCCATCAGCAGGTTTATGCATATACCCCTGCACGCACCGCCTCTAAATATTCTAGAACGAGATTTTCTTCACCCCCGCAAACGAGATCGTACGCTGTTTTCCCTGAGTACCCCGGAATAGGTTGGTTCTTGAACCAGTTTATGGCTTCTTTTTTGGAGCCCCGCATTTCAACAACTATTTTAGTAATATCGTCGATCAGTTTGACCAATTCGCTCTGAGGCGCGCCAAACTGCTTAGACAGCCGGTGGATGGACTTCTTGTCGATCACTGCCAGATGACCCCTAACTCTCAGGCGCGTATCGTTCCACTTTATACATTCTTAGGTATCACGGGCCCGTCTACCTGCCCTCGCGGACGCGCCATCAGTAGTGATATCGGCACTGCGCGATCATTAGACCGCCCTCACTCGGCCGATAGACCAAGCGGTGCTCCTGTGTGATCCGTCGCGACCACCAGCCCGACAGCGGACCGCGCAACGGCTCCGGCTTGCCGGTGCCATTAAATGGCGTGCGCATGCATTCTTTGATGAGCCCGTTGAGCCGGACCAGGAGCTTGGGATCGGTCGCCTGCCAATGCAGGTAATCCTCCCAGGCCTGTTCGTGGAAAACGAGCTTCATTCGGCAAGGACGCGCTCGGTTCCCTTGCCTTCATCGAGCTCCTTTACGGCCTTGAGCAACCGGTCGGCATTGCGCGGATTCCGGAGGAGATAGCGCGTTTCCTCATAAGAGGCGTAATCTTCGAGCGACATCAGCACCGCCGCAGGTTTTCCCTTGTCCCTGGTGATGAGCATTGGCGCATGATCCTCCGTCACCCTGTCGAGCATGGTGGCTAGGTTCTTTCGCAGGTCGGTGTAGGACGTTGTTCGCATCTCGCTATTGTACTCAATTACGTACGTTAAGCAAGCGCGGTGCGATCGGTCGGGCCACCGCCCTCCGACCGGCCAGGACTAGTTTGAAGCTGCAAATCGCCGGCAGCTAGGCTGAGTGCTCGGCCAAGTACTGGTTTAGCGTCTTCTGAGCCCGCCAGTGCTGATCGATCTCGACGCGGAGATCTGCTGGACCTTCCAGCGCAGCAATCTCGGCCAGACTGAAGTCGCCGAGCTCCGCCTCATCCGAAAAAATTGCGAGCCCAAATAGGCTGTCTCGATCGCGCGGGTTCATTTCAGAGACGAGCCACGTAACCGGCGCCCATGGCAGGAATAGCTTCAACACCGGCGTCGGATCAAAACTCTTGTCCTGGCGGCTCCGATGCCAATTCGAAGTCAATGCCTCCTGAATCTCCTGAGAGATCGCAATCATTTCCGGGCCCTTTGTCATTTATGGGGTTTACCTCGCCGAGGAAGTCAGCCCGAGCTCGCCAAGAAGTTTGCAGCTGCAAACAATGAGCGGCGCCCCCAGCCTGTGCGCATCGACTGCGGTCGCTCTATGCCGGCGGCGTTCGCACCAAAAGTTTGCAGCTGCAAACTTTTGGTGGCAGGGCTTCTGTCGAACCGGTTGTTATTACCATTCCTGCGAAAGTGGTAATAACCTGTCAACGGCGGCCGGATTCCAGGCCACTTGGGCGGAGCAAAACCAGGCCAGCGCTGGCGATGTGAGACGATAAGCCAAGGGCCCCGATCGGGGCCCTTGGCTTATCGTCGCTTTCGTTTCTGATCAGCTCTCCATGATCTCGCCGGTGTCGGGATCGACGTGTTCGGCCGTGGCCTGGTTTTGCTCCGCCGCGGCGTTGGCGCGCCGGCGGCCGGCGGATTGTTTCAGCCGATAGCTGTCGCCGTTCATGGCCAGGATGCTGACGTGGTGGGTGAGCCGGTCGAGCAGCGCGCCGGTGAGACGCTCCGATCCCAGAACCGAGGTCCAGTCCTCGAAGGGCAGGTTCGAGGTGACGATGGTCGAGCCGCGCTCGTAGCGCTGCGAGAAGGTCTCGAACAAGAGCTCGGCGCCGGTCGGCGAGAGCGGCACGTAGCCAAGTTCGTCGACGATGAGCAGCTTCACCGCCTGCAACTCGCGCTGCAGCTTGAGCAGGCGCTTCTCGTCGCGGGCTTCCAGGAGTTGATTGACCAGAGAAGCCGCGGTTGTGAAGCTGACGGAGAAGCCCTTCTGGCAAGCCGCCAGGCCAAGTGCCAGCGCGACATGGGTCTTGCCGGTGCCGCTATTGCCGAGCGCGATGATGTTCTCGCGGCGCAGGAGATAGCCACAGCGTGCCAGTTCCAGGACGAGCATTTTGTTGAGGCCGGGGATGGCGGTGAAGTCGAAAGTGTCGAAGCTCTTCACGGCCGGGAACCGCGCCGCCCGGATCCGGCGCTCGACCGTGCGGCGTTCGCGGTCGATCAGTTCGAGCTCGATCAGGCGCAGCAGATAGCGGGCATGATCGACGCCATCACGCGCGCATTCACGGGCGACCTTGTCGTACTCGCGCAGCACTGTCGGTAGCTTCAGCTGCTTGAGGTGATGGGCCAGCAGGACTTGCGGCGTGCCGCTGGTCGTTCCCGTCGGCATCGCGTGGCTGGTGTTGCCGGTCATGCCGCTTCCTCCGGCAGGAGCACGGCATAGTCGGCGGCCGAGGTCGTCCTGACCATCGTCCTGGGCAGGTGAGGATAGGCAGACAGATCGAGACGGGCCGGCCTGCGCTCGATCTGAGCCAGCGCGATCAGCTTGACCGCGTCGAAGCCGATGGCGCCGAGCCGGATCGCCTCGGTCACCGCGAAGGTCACGACCTCGAGCGACATCGCCTCCAGCAGCCGCAGGACCTGGATGAACTCGCGCTTGCCGCGATTGCCCATGCGAGCTTCCAGCAGATGGCGCAGGTGCTGGAAGACCTCGGGCAGATCCCATCCCTGCAACGCCGCCGCCTGGTCGAGCGCATTGGGCTTGGTCTCGATCAGCGCGAGATAATGCAACGGGTTGGAGACGAAGGCGCCTTCGCCATAGCAGCGCGGGTGACGGGCAATCTCGGCTCCGCCGCACAGGATCACGACCGCGTCGACGAAGCCCTTCACCACGACGTCCTGGAAGCCGTAGCGGGTCGGCACGGAGTAGTCGTTGGAACGGTAGCGAACGAGTGAGGTCGACGAGACCCGCGCGCTGCGCTTCTCGCACGGTTCCAGCGGCACGGCCGGCAAGGGACGCAACGCCGCCAGATCGGCGATGAGCCGGTTCCCGATCGTCCCGGCATGCCGTCCGGCCCGCTCGCCCTGCCGGGCACGGCAGCGTTCCGCCAGGCCGGCGTTCAACGCCTCGAAGCTGGCTGCCACCGGGATCGGTGTCATGAAGTTCGAGCGGGCGAACTTCACCAGGCCCTCGACCTTACCCTTGTCGTTGCCCTTGCCCGGGCGGCCGAAGCGATCCCGGAACAGGTAATGGCTCACCAACTCGGTGAAGGCACGCGTGCGCTCGCGCCGGCCGTCGCCGCAGATCTTCGCCACCGCGATGCGCGTGTTGTCGTACAGGATCGACAGCGGCACCCCGTCGAAGAAGCCGAAGGCCGAGACATGCCCGTCCAGGAACGCTTCCGTCGTCTCCCGCGGATAGGCCTTCACGAAGCAGGCGTCCGACTGCGGCAGGTCCATGCAGAAGAAATGGATCTTCTGGCGAACCCCGCCGATCACCCCGATCGCTTCGCCAAAATCCACCTGGGCGTGACCCGGTGGATGCGCCAACGGCACGAAGGTCTCGCGCCCACGGGCCCGGCCGATCCGCACGTAGTCCTTCACCACCGTGTAGCCGCCGGCAAAGCCATGCTCGTCGCGCAGGCGCTCGAAGATCCGCTTGGCCGTATGACGCTGCTTCACCGGCGCACTCCGGTCCGCGTCCAGGATCGCATCGATCACAGGCAACAGCGGACCAAGCTTCGGCTTCTCCGCCGGCTTCGTGCGCGTGTACCCCGGCGGCAGCGAGAACCGGCACATCTTCGCGATCGTCTCGCGGCTCAGACCAAAAACACGCGCCGCCTCACGGCGGCTCTTCCCCTGATTGAAAACAAAATCACGAACCGCCGCGTAGACCTCCACCGCGAACATCCCCGCCAACCCCAAAAGGGATCAGCCTATCCAACTGGTTGGCTTTTACGCCGCCCGCGCCACCACAAGCGAGGGCGCTTCATTGGATGGTTTTGTCACCGCCCTGCACATTCTGACCCCTATCTGTCCGGGACCACCTTTTCAGAATGGTTTCGTCCTGTGCCCTCGCAATCGCGACCGGGGCTAGTAGCCCCGGCCGGATTCCATGCGGACCAGCCAGATCCGAGTGGGTCAGGCGACTTTGGCACCCGTTTGATCGACGCCCATTGCCTTCATGTCTTCGTAGCGATCGCCGATACGTGCATGGGGGCGGCCACTCACGGCAGCACCAATCGCAACGACAATTTCATCGGCTGCCGGCGCATCCTGGATGATAATCGACGCCGTAAGAAAATGAGAACGCGTACCAGTGGCGCTAATATGGGTCAGAGGCAGATCGAGGCTAGCTCCCGGCCCCGCGCGCTTATTCGTGAAGCTAAGATAGGATGAGCCATTTACTGCCTGTCGCAGCGCATTGCCGAACCGAAGCGTATGAATGAGGGCCGATGCGTGCTCGACCTCACCGCCGACGCCCACGAGGGCGGCCTTTCCATAGGCCTCGACGACCTCCGGACCGCCAATGGCCTCCATCAGCCGCGGTACCAAGGCAGCCCCCAAATCCGGGGCAATGGCCAGGATGTCGGGCTGAAGATCTTCGACGAACCGTCCGTGCCAAGGGTTTTTAAGGACTGCAGCAGCCACAGCCGTCCGATAAGGTCGTGGAACCGCTTTCCCACCTTCGATCAGAACGTCTTCAGTCGTGACAACGTACTTCCGCACAAGATCTATCATATAATGGTCCTCGCCATCGTTTAAGTTTGTGGAAGAAATCTGGAGTCTATGGCTGAGCATTAGCTGCCTAGGAATCGCTCCAATCGGTCGGATATCAAGTCGGGCGCCTCCATGAGAACGCTGTGTCGCAGCCCGGGAAAGATTTCGAGCTGCGATCCAGCAATTGCGTGATGAATAGCCTTGGCCATACGAGGGTTGGAACCTGGATCGTCCTCTCCGGTCATCACGAAAGTCGGCGTCCCGACCTCTGTCAGATCAAGCCCTTCATCTGCCAGGCCAAATACGCGATAGGCTGCCAAGTAGGACGCGGGATCATTGCCCGCGAGTTCTTCCAGCCGCTGCTTGACGCGCTCGGGATGTTTCGCCTTGAACTCAGGGGTAAACCACCGTTCGGATGCCGCACCCGTCACGGCTTGAATTCCGTCGCGCTCTAGCAGAGCCGCTCGCTCCACAACACGCTTTCTTTCTTCAGGTGTGCGCTGCGCGACCGTACTGATCAGCACAAGCTTGGTCAGACGCCCCGGCGCGAGAATCGCGAAGCGCTGAGCAATCAGCCCTCCTAAGGAGAAACCAACCAGGGCAAAGCTATCTACATTGTTGGCATCAGCTAATGCCAGAACATCGTTCACAAAATCGTCGATCGTACATTCGGTCATCCGATCCGATCGACCGTGACCACGCAAATCAGCGCGGAGAACCTTATGCCGCTTCGCAAGGCGTTGAGCGATCTCGTCCCAACTCTGCAGATTGGCGCCGACACCGTGAACAAGGACGACCGGCGTCCCCTCTCCTTCACACCGGAAATAGATACGAACGCCATCCCGGCTCCGAAAAAAACTGTCTTGCTCAGGCACTAGCCATCTCCTTTTGTCTGATGGTATACCTATTTTAAGACAGCACGCAAGGCTGGTGAGGACCAATGAAATTTGTGCGTTTCGGACGAACCAACCTGATGGTTTCGCGGATTGGCCTGGGCGCGATGGGCTTCGGCGATGCCAGCTGGCGCGCCTGGGTGGTCGATGAAGAGGCAGCGCGGCCAGTGATTACGCGCGCGCTTGAAGCAGGCATCAACCTCATTGATACCTGCGACTTCTACTCGAACGGGGCGAGCGAAACGATCTTGGGCAACGTCCTCTGGGACCGTGTCCGCAGAGACGAGGTTGTTATCGCGACAAAGGCCGGAAACCCCATGGCCAAACACGTCAATGGCAAGGGCTTCTCGCGGAAACATCTGTTTAATGCCATTGACGCCTCATTGAAGAGGCTGAAAACCGACTATGTCGACGTTTTTCAGACGCATATCTGGGATCCGGCCACCGACCTCGAGGAGCTCATCGACGTTTTCGATGCGATAGTTCGGGCGGGCAAAGCTCTCTATGTGGGAACCGCCCAGATACCGGCATGGACACTCGCTCGAAGCGTCTCGATCGCAGAGTACGAGAGCAAATACGCCTTTCGCTCACTGCAATGCGAATACAACCCGTGCCACCGGGAAGCTGAACGAGAGCTTCTTCCATATTGCCGCGATCAAGGGCTCGCTGTGATACCTTTCAGCCCCATGGCGAGAGGATTTCTCTGCGCTGACAAGCGGAATGAGGGTGCGTTTACAGCCCGCGATCGCAGCGACGACTACACCCAGAAATACTACTTCCGCGATGCCGATTTCGCCGTCTTCGATGCAGTTGCAAACGTGGCAAACCGCCATGGGGTTTCGCCGGCGAGGGTTTCTCTCGCCTGGACGCTGCACCAACCGGGTGTGACGTCGCCCTTGGTTGGCGCTGAAACAGTCGCGCAACTCGACGAAGCTGTTCAGGCAGTGGATCTCAAGCTAAGCGCGGATGATCTGAAAGAGATTGAAAGTGCCTACCTGCCGAGGCCCACCAAGGGCGGCGGCCATTGACAGCTTGCACACTAGGCTGATTGGTATACCATAAGACAATACCCTGAATGGTCGCTGACCGGGAGGCTAAATATGAGCGGTTATCGACTGTTCATCGCGGGCGATTTTACGAACGCAGAAGGTGATCGGCGCTTCGAGTCGATCAATCCGGCGACAGGAGCCGCATGGACGTCAGTCCCCGACGCGAGCGAACGGGATGTCGACCGGGCGGTGAAGGCGGCGCATGAAGCCTTCAAAAATGGCCCTTGGCCGAAGATGAACGCTGGACAGCGCGCCGACCTCCTCCGCAATCTTGCCGATCGGCTTGCGAAGGAAGGGGCGGAAATTGGCCGGGTCGAGACGACGGATACCGGCAAATTGCTACGGGAGACTGTCTGGCAGGCAGAGAATACGGCGAAGATTTATCGCTACTTCGCCAGCCTCGCGGAGACCTTGGAAGGTTCGGTTGCTCCTTCTCCGGGGGACAAGCTCCTGAATCTTATCCTTCATGAGCCGATCGGGGTCGTCGCCGCGATCATTCCCTGGAACTCTCAGTTGCAGCTGGCCGCCTATAAGATCGGCCCAGCACTCGCGACGGGAAACACGATCGTGGTCAAGGCTTCGGAGGATGCCTCGGCTCCCCTCCTCGCATTCGCCAAGATCGCAGCTGAAGTCGGCTTCCCGCCGGGTGTCTTCAACGTTGTTAGTGGCCAGGCAGCGAATTGCGCGATCCCTCTAACGCGACATCCGCTTGTCCGGCGTATCGCATTCACGGGAGGCGTCGAGACAGCTCGACGCATCATTCCCAACAGTGCCGAGAATCTGGCACGCGTGACGTTGGAACTCGGCGGGAAATCGCCCGTCATCGTCTTCAACGACGCCGATCTGGACAGTGTGGTGAACGGCCAGATTGCCGGGATTTTTGGAGCGAGCGGACAAAGCTGCGCTGCAGGTTCTCGCCTCATTTGCCAAAGCGGCGTCTACGATGAGGTTCTCGATCGCCTGAAGGCGAGGATCAAATCGATCACCGTAGGCGATCCCCTCGACGCCAAGACGGATATGGGTCCGCTGGCAACGCAACGGCAGCGCGACCGCATCGAGCGGCTGCTGTCAGCATCCCTTTCGGCCGGTGCACGCCTGCTGGCGGGCGGCAAGCGACCAGAGGGATTTGGCGGCGGTTTCTATTTTGAGCCCACGGTTGTCGAATGCGCGGACCAGTCGTTTCCCGTAGTGCGCCAAGAGCTGTTTGGGCCCGTCCTGAGTGTTCTCAAATTCAACGATGAGCAGCAGGCCATCGATCTCGCCGATGATAGCGACTTTGCGTTCGCCGGCGGAGTCTTCACGCGAGATCTGCCCAAGGCCCTTCGTGTCTGTCGACAGATCCAAGCTGGACGAATCTGGGTGAACACGTACAGAGCCACGGCTGGAAACGTGCCTTTCGGCGGTTTCCGCAACAGCGGATACGGTCGCGAAGGCGGGCCCGATGCCTTGCTGGATTATACCGAGACCAAAGCAATCATGATCAATGCCACAGGCGAGCCCGTGGCCGATCCCTTCGTCATGCACTAGCGGCCTAAGATCATCGCGCCACGCGAAGATCGGTTGGCGCTAAAGTTGGATCGAAGCGAGCCAAGTGGCACTTGCGGCAGGAAATTAAACGAATGCGGTTTGGTCTCAGTATCCAGGGGATTGTGGGCGCTTCGATCATTCTCGTGATCGCCTGCATCGTCATCCTCGCTCCTCTGATCGCGCCGCATGACCCAACAGCCACGGGTGTGATGTTCCTCGCCGCGCCKGATGCATCCTATATCCTGGGGACTGACGATATCGGCCGGGATACGCTCTCGCGATTGCTGTACGGAGGCCGTTCCTCGCTACTGATAGGCATAGGCGCCGCTACAACCGCCATCGTCATTGGCGTGCCCGTAGGATTGATTGCAGGTTTCGAAGGCGGGCGAGTCGATGCCGTCATTCGGCAATTTATCGACCTCTTTATTGCTTTGCCGAGCCTGGTTCTCGCGCTTTTGATCACCGCAGTGCTCGGTCCCACGCTTTTAAATCTCATTCTAGTTCTCGGACTTGTCAGCTGGCCCCGCGTTGCGCGTTTGGTTCGTGGACAAGCCATCGCTCTTCGCGAAGCCGTTTTCGTAGAAGCTTCGGTTGCCGTCGGTGCAGGGTCGGGCTGGATTATCTACACCCATATCTGGCCAAACGTGACCCGGTTGGTCGCCGCTCAATTCGCTTTGACCGTCGCCTATTCGATATTCACGTCGGCGAGCCTAAGCTTCCTTGGCTTGGGGTTGCCTCCACCAACTCCTGATTGGGGCGCAATGGTGCGGACGGGCTTCGACTATTTGGCCCTCAATCCTCTCATGAGCTTGGCGCCGAGCATGGCCGTCGCAGCAACCGTCTTCGGCTTTTATCTCATCGGAACCAGCATCGAATGACGGTGGAGACAGCGAGTTCAGCTCTCGTCGCGGTGGATCGCCTCGACATCGCTTTCAACATTGGCAAGCGAACCGTTTCGGCTGCCCGAAAGATTGCCTTCTCAATTGATGAGGGTGAGGTCGTCGCTCTCGTTGGCGAGTCGGGCTCTGGCAAATCGACAGCCGGACTGGCGATGCTCGGTTTGCTCGACCCGAAACGGACGCAAATCAGCGGGGAGATTCGCGTTCGAAGAAAAGACGGCACCGCCCTTGAGGTCGTGACTGCCAGCGACCGCGCAATGCGGTCGATGCGCGGAAACGACGTTGCGATGATCTTCCAGGAGCCGATGTCATCGCTCAACCCGGTTTACCGCATCGGCGATCAGATTTCGGAAGCGCTGAGGATACATCGCAAATTCTCCAAGGCCGAAGCCTGGAAGGAGGCACTGCGTCTGCTTGAACTTCTGGGTGTGCCGAGCCCAGCCGCTTGCCTGACCTACTATCCTCATCAGCTTTCCGGTGGAATGCGCCAGCGGGTGATGGTTGCTATGGCGCTGAGTTGTAACCCCGCCCTGTTGATTGCTGACGAGCCGACCACGGCCCTCGACGTCACGATTCAAGCGCAGATTGTCGAGTTGCTGAAGTCACTCCAACGCCAGAACGGGATGGCGGTTCTGTTCATCACACACGATCTCGGTCTCGTCGCCGAGGTCGCCTCCCGCATTCTCGTAATGTACGCGGGACAGATCGTTGAGGAAGGCCGCGTGGCCGAGGTCTTTGCCGATCCTCGGATGCCGTACACCCGCGCCCTGCTCCGTTCGCGCCCCCATTTCCGAGGCGACAACCAGAAGATCAAGGCGATTGGTGGCGCCGTTCCAAATTTGGCTGCGCTGCCTAGCGGCTGCAGCTTTCGCCCAAGGTGCGAACACGCTGTCGTTGGGTTGTGCGATGTTCAAGAGCCTGAACTCGAAGCAGGGCCTGATGGCCGCAAGGTCAGGTGTTTGAGATGGCGCGAACTCGTTAGCGAGAAGAGTGAGCCGGTATTGTGATGCTTGAGGTCCGCAATCTGCAAAAGCACTACGATGTGCGCAAAGGCATCTTCTCGCGCGTGGTTGGCCGCGTTCAGGCGGTCCAGGACGTTTCATTCGATATCGGGGCAAGCGAGGTCCTAGGCCTCGCCGGTGAGTCAGGCTCCGGCAAAACAACCATTGGTCGTTCAGTTCTGCGCCTTGTTGAGCCAACGGGTGGCGAGGTCGTCTTCGACGGACAGGATGTTCTGTCGTTCGATCGGACACAGTTAAGAGCTTTTCGGCGTTCAGCCCAGATCGTTTTCCAAGACCCGTTCGCTGCAATCAATCCAACGATGACGATCGCTGAAGTCATTGGAGAGCCGCTCTTTGTTCAGGGCGTCGCCAAAGGAGCCGAGTTGGCTGATCGAGTCGAACGGCTGCTTCAAGACGTGGCACTTCCGTCCGATTTCTCCAGCCGCAAGCCGCAGGAGCTATCGGGAGGCCAAAGGCAGCGTGTGGTTATCGCTCGCGCTCTGGCGCTAGAGCCTCGGTTCATCGTTGCCGATGAACCCGTCTCGGCCCTCGATGTCTCAATCCAGGCCCAGATCATTGGGCTCCTGGAAGACCTGCGCCACAGCCGTGGCCTTTCGATGCTGTTCATTTCGCATGACCTCGCGGTGATGCGATATCTCTCGGACAGGATAGCGGTGGTGTATCTTGGTCGGATCATGGAGATTGGTCCTGCCAAGCAGCTTTGCGACTCTCCGCTTCACCCTTACACTCAGGCTCTGTTGTCAGCGGTTCCCGGCATGGCTGGCCCAAATGGGCGGATAGTCCTCAAGGGCGATGCCCCAAATCCGCGGAATCCGCCGTCGGGCTGCGTTTTTCGCTCGCGTTGCATGCATGCGACGGCTGAGTGTGCCAGGGAAGTTCCGCCTTTACGGGAAGTTGCACCTGGCCGTCAGCTTGCGTGTATTCGGTACACTAACAGTTGAAACAACTCGCTCTCGGCTGCTCTCGTCGCCATACTCAATAATCGGGTGGCAACTGCAAAGAGGCTACGAACTTCCCGTGGAGTTTGGCTCACCTCCGTCGCCAGACCTGCTTCGCAAGTTCTGATCCGCTAGGGGCGCCCGGGCTTCCGAGCCCATAGCCAACATCCCCTCTAATGTGGCCGACGTGCGTTACCACCGCAATGGCGTTCTGGCTCAAGCTCAGAGGCCTCCGAGCAGACTATTTTGCAGTGAGTTATATTCCCAAGCCTGCGTCTCGCGTGTGAGCGTCCGAAGGAAACTGAGGGGAACCGGCGACAAAATGCCGGCACTCGATCGCGGCAAGTTCGCCGTCTCGGCGAATTAGTGCGTTGACGATCTTGCCCATCTGCTCAACCGAGCTCTGTTTTCGTTCCGCTGCTGAAGCGTATGTCTGTCGCAGGGACCTGATGCGAGCGCGTAGGGAAAGCATCAAGCTCGCAGCGGTCGAGTTCTTTGCACCTGCGAAGAGATGCTCGAAAAATTTATCTATGGCCTCTCGATCGCCTTGCGGGTCGCGCCGCGCCGCGCGCCGAACCGCATTGTAAGCCTCGACAATCGTTTCCATTTCTGCGTCGGATGCGCGCTCACAAAAATGGCTAGCCGCCTCGGACTCTAAGCCTCGCTGCACCTCGTAAATCTCTGCCGCATCCTCGATTGTGAGCACGCTTACGCAAACGCCTTTGATGCCTCGGCTCTCAACTAGCCCCTCCGACTCCAGGTAGCGCAGGGCCTCTCGAATGCTGCTTCGACTGACGCCCGTCATCTGGCATAGGTCGCGCTCGACGAGACGAACGCCCGGCTTGAGATGCCCCGATAAAATGGCCTCCCGTAAGACCTTGAAAGTCTTCTCCCGGAGCATCGTCTTCTCCCCTACCCAAAGGCTTGGAACGCCGCGCTCGCCGGACTCCGCGACCGCTACAGTTGCTTTCATGATGTCCTCTGAGCATCAGTCATCATCGTCTAGATTTAAGTATCCCACGGAAGCCCCTCGCTAATTGATCAGGATCAACGTAATCGAAAAATGACTTGAGAAAATTTGGCCCGCTTGAAGTCGGGCTGGCGATCGAACTGCAGTTGACCTGGCTTTGTGGACACCCTCGCACCCATTTTCTGGAGGGTCCCATACCGAGTTTTTGAAGCGCCTATCCGCTAGAGGTCCGGCGGCATGGTGGAGTCCGATCCGGACGAACTCCAGAAGAGCTTGCTCGCGAGTTCGAACCGACTGCCCAGGTCATTGCCAACTGGGTTCGCCAAGCCTAGCGCGATGCCGGCAAGCCGCTGTGACGGCGCGCCAAGCGCAGGGAACTGATCCGTGTTCGCCGCGAGAACCAGCGCCTGCATCAGGAGCACGACACCTTGTCAAAGGCCGCGGCCTGGTTCGCGCGGGAGGGAGGCGATCCCGGGCGGTTTTCCGGCGCACGAGAGCGCAAGCCGCCGTGTCTCCGATCAAGACTATGGTCCGCGTCTTAGGCCTGTCGCGGTAGGCCCAAATCAGCACTCTACTCACGGGCCTTTGCGAGCCGTTGGATAGCCCCCACAGCATCGTCTATCATAGCGAAATCGCGGCTAGGATGGAGGCGTCAGGCCTTCGATGGGTCGGTGGACGACGCCTCGACAACGCCATGTGCGAGAGCTTTTTCGCAACCCTTGAATGCGCGTTGCCGGACCGTCATCGGATCCGTTCCCACAGCGTGCGACGCGACAATCACGATGCGAGTTCGTTCTCATCCAGATCGTCGCGCTATACACAGCGAGGTGCTGAAGGCCGTTTTCACTTCATCGAAGGCTTCTACAAGCCGTCACGCCGCCTTCGGCGCCGAGCCCGTCTCGCCCATCAAATGCGCAAGGAAGCTCTGGAGCTGCCCCGACCCGCCCAAGCCGCGCCCCGTCCACGGAGCCGGGTCAGCTCCAAAATCCGCACGTACGCGGGAATTACCGGATCCGGATTTGTGGGTTGGCTAGCGAGTAGCAGGCATCGGCGAGTGCATTCATCACCACCACTGCGGCGATGGTGATCATGCCGACAGCAAGCATGACTGGATAGTCTTTGGCCAAGATCGAGGAGACCAGCAGGCTCCCAATGCCCGGGATGGAGAAGAGCGCTTCGGTAACAACCGCTCCACCCATTAGCTGACCCAAGCTGAGCCCCACGTAGGTAATGACCGGCAGAATCGCGTTGGGCATGATGTGCTTGAAAGCGACCGCGCTGTCGCTCATGCCCTTCGCTTTGGCCACGCGAACGAAAATGCGCTTGCTGACTGTGTCAAATTCCGACCGATAGATGAGTGTGAAGGAGCCGTAGTAATAGGCGGAAAGAGTGACGACGGGCAGGATGAGGTGTCGAAAGTGCTCGACTACACCTCCATCCCAAGGGGACCAACCAATTGACGGAAGCCACCCGAGATAAACAGAGAAAACAAAAATCAGGCACAGCCCGAGCGCGAAGTTCGGCAGCGTGATTCCGATCACCGCGAGACCAGTCGCCACCGGCCGAACCACCCCGCGGCCAACTGTCAGCGTGTTGACGAAAACGGCAACGACACAGGCAAGACCGATCGCCAGGACGCCCAATTCAAGCGTAACGGGCAAGCGCGGCATGATTGCCTCCGCCACCGTCTGCTGCGTGGAGTAGGACCGGCCGAAATCGCCTGTGGC
The DNA here is from genome assembly GCF_056396065.1 of Allobosea sp. 05T433. NCBI lineage: Bacteria > Pseudomonadati > Pseudomonadota > Alphaproteobacteria > Hyphomicrobiales > Alloboseaceae > Allobosea > Allobosea sp. 05T433. The sequence continues at coordinate 23,862 of NZ_JBFTKS010000032.1, forward strand.
GGCCTTAGCGATCCAGTCGAAATACTGGACGACAAGAGGGCGATCGAAGCCTAGCTGAGCACTGAGTTCAGCAATCCGCTCCTTCGTCGCGTCTTGCCCCAGCATAAGGGCAGCTGGATTTCCGAGCAGACCAGCAACGCTGAAAAACAGGATCGCAGTGATAAAAAGCGCGCTGGGGATCGCCCAAACGAGCCTGCGGAGGAAGATCATCAGCATGGATTTTGGCTCATGCGTTCCCAGGTGTTCACTGCATCGACAGGCCACTTTTGCAACGCTAGGCGGCCCGCCCGCAAATCAGCTCAAGTCCTAGTCAGAACTTGCCATATCCCGCCTGCGACCGCGACCGATCCGAGGTCGGGGCCCAAGCCCGCGTTTCCAGCTGATAGAGGTAGGTTATGTCCTCCAGCGTCGTTTCAACGCCTTCGGTCCACGCCTTCCGCACTCGATTGGCTAGGTTGTCCGCTTGCTCAACGGGCCCTTGGCCCTCGCCTTTCCAGACGACGAGGCCAAGATAAGAGGACTCTGCCAAGCGAAGCTGACTGACGTGTTCGTTCCAAGACTTTTCGATCCTGCCTCTCTCAGCCGCCCCCTTCAAAATTGCCTCCGGCAGTTGCGCCTCGCCGAGCGGCGCCGGCTTACCCACATAGCCCGGTCCAAAAGCAAGCCACTTGAGCTCTGTGGAAGCATCACCCTTAAACACTGCCGCCCCGGAAAGTTGACGGTTGGCCAGGATGTTGCCCAACGCAGGCACGAAATTCGATCCGATTGCCCCTGTGAGAGCGAGGCTGCCTTGCCCGCTTTTGCGTGCATCCACGGTCGCCAAGTCGATCGCGGGGGGGCCGACTTCAATCAGATGGCGGGCGTGCCCCTGGACGTGTCGAGTGCCATCCTTCGCGGTTTCCACCGACAGCCCCGGCGCAGCGTAGGACGAAATGATGGCCTGCTCTGCCAGACGAATGCTTCGCATACCGCCGCCGACCGCCGCCTCGGTCCAGGCAAGCATAGGTACTGCACGTTCCKACACGCCGTATGAATAGCCCAGGCCGCGCAAGCCCCAGCCCCCGACGCGAACGATCTCCGCCATTGAAGACATTGTTTTGGTCATGCTGCTTGTCCCGCGGCGACGCTTACGGAAGGCACGGCCGGGAAGCGCCAACGCTCGCCGGCTCCTTTTTCGATATCCCCAGGCAAGGGTAGTCCTTGAAAAAAGACGCCTCGCACGTAACGGATGCTCAGTGGGTTTGAACCGTCGATCCCGAGCATCGCGAGAAAGAACCGGATCAGGTACGAGGGCAGGAAATCCCGATGGATCAGGTTATCCCGCACCTCGGCGTACGGCAGCCCCTGCATGTATTGCACTCGGGCGATGGCATAGTAGAGGTCGGGTTCCGCGACGAGCATGTCGGCGACCGTTACCTGGTCGTCGCAGCCGGCAACCCAAGCGCTCAATCTCTGGATCAGCCCGATGTGGTCGGTGAAGGACTCGAATTGCTCGTGGGGATCGATGCCCCTCTCGCCGCGGCGCTGCTCACCGTTGTCGACGGAATGGTACCAGAAGTACTGGCGGGCACTTGAGTGCCTGAGATCCAGGCGCAGCGCCCAATCATAGTCCCGACGGAGCAGCGACCTGAGTTCGCCGGCGGTCATCTCGGGGACGATGTCCCTGTCTCGCACCATCCCGATTGGGATGTAGGCAGCGGCATCGTCCGCAAAATTCTCATAAAGCCCGATCAACAAGGAATTGATCTGCTCGGCGGTCTCCGGGTCAAAGCTGTCCTGCACCCGGAGGGTGAAGTCTCCCCAGCAGTCGCCAGCGACTTTGCCGCCCCTCAGCCATTCTGCAATCTGCTTGAGATTGGAAGCGATGACAGAAGGCGGTGTTACAAAGTCTTCGCACTGGTAGTCGACATGAGCGTAGTAGGACGCTGACCGGTTCACGGCGCTCAGAAGCCCATCGATTGAAGCGGCATCCGGGCGTTGAGCAGCGGCGTAAGCAAGCGAAAGCTCACGAACTACAAGCCAGCTCGCAACCCACTCAGGCCAGCGCTGAAGTGCCACGCACATCCCCTGCCCTGACGAATTTCCGACGCCAATGTACCGGGCAACGTCGGGCTCAAGCTGTGCAGCTGCGGAATTGATAGCCGCGGCAACACCGTTCACGAGGTCAACCGAGACTTGGCGGATCATGCAAAGGCCGAACAGGTCGGCAAAGAAAGGTTTCCGGAACGGGTGATCCGCCGGAAGGCCGACAACCGACAGAGATCCCTGACGTCCATTCCCTAGATAGCCCCCGTTGCGGAGGATGTAGCCCCCACCGATCGCCGTTGGCTCAGGCTGCCGTCCGGCGACGAGTGATTCAACGACATAGTCGAACGCGCGCGCACTACGGCTCGCTGGCGTCCAGCCCGTCACATCTGAGCGCGTCCGCATGCGATCGCCATCTTGTATGTCGAAGACGGCCAGCTCTTCCTGGATACGAGCTTCGTCTGGCTCACCAAGAAAGATAGCGCCGAACATGTCTCGCTTCGCACCGTCTGAGCGCCGACCGACCTTCTCAATGCCATCCCAAGGATAGCATCTCACCACGTACGTCAGAGGGTAGCCATTGGCATCGATCCGATAGATGCCGAAGCCATCTCCCAGTGCATCGCAGGCGAAGTTTTCCTTCGTGATCTTCCAACGCTCCCGGACCATGCACTTCACGAGTTGACTCGCAAAGCTGACCGGAGTCGCCTTCATGGCGCTAAGCCGCGGGCCGTTCAGGCTCGATGCCGGCCTCATCCGTTTCAGAACTTCGCCGCGCTGTGCAGGCGAAACGTGCCGATTAAGGACTTCACTCAGGAACGGCGGGAGGTCCGGCGAGTACGCGGCGGAAAAGGTCTCGTGTATCATATGGTATACCAATTTATCCCATAAATTGAGACTGCCGCAGTTTCCCTTGGCAGCCTCATGGAGGTGGATTACTGAGCCTTCCACATGTCGCGCAGGCGCGGGATTTCGTCTGCAATCCAGACATGGCCGCGAACATTCGAGCGCATCGCTGCAAATTCCAGCGAGAAGAAGAGCGGCAAATAGGGAAGATCGTCGGAGATGACCTGCTGCATCTTCTGATAGATGGGCTTCCGAGCCGATTGATCGACGAGATTGCGAGCTTGAGCCAGAAGTGCGTCGACCTCTGGATTGCTGTAACGCGTCGAGTTGCCCGCGCCCTTGCTATCGAAGAGCAGCGTCAGAATGCCATCGGGATCGGGGCGCTGAGCCCAGCGCATGGGCGTGAAATTGATCGCGAACTGAATCACGCGCGGGTACCAGTCACTTTGCGACACAGGTTCCAGCTTGACCGTGATGCCAATCGCTTTGAGCTGCTCTTGGACGAGTTGATTGATCTGCTGAAGCAATGCCACTTGCGGGGTGGACAGGGTAATTTCTAGCCCGTTTGGATGGCCAGCCTCTGCCAGGAGCGCCTTGGCCTTCGCAGGGTCGTACTCGTAACCCGGGATATCCGGCGCCGCCCACCAGAGCTTGTTGGGAGTCGGGCTGTTGGAAACCGCAGCCTTCCCGCTCATCACGATATCGATGATGCGCTTGCGGTCGATGCCATGCGCGATCGCCTGCCTGAGCTTGGAATTATTGAACGGCGGTTTATCCACCTGCCACTGCAATGAATACCAGCGCCCAACAGTGCTCGGATCGAGCACCACCGCCTTGTTGTTTTCGATCTGCCGGACGTCGATCGGCGAAAGCGCCGAGGTATAGTCCGCTTCACCGGTCAAAAGGCGCTGGATCGAGACCGCGGTGGTCGAGATATCGCGGAAGGTGACGCCGTCCAGGTAAGGCTTATCCTTCTCCCAGTAATTGGGATTGCGCTCAACGACGAGACGGTTTCCGGGGACCCACTCCTTGAAAATGAAAGGACCCGTTCCGACAGGCTTAACGCCCAGGTCCTTCCCCAGCTTCTCAGCCGCAGTCGGCGAGACCATGAAGCCCTCGCGCTGGGCCAACATGCCCAGGAGGTTCGGGGAAGGCTGCGTAAGGCGAATGACGAGGGTCTGAGCGTCCGGCGCGTCGACGCCTTCGATCACCTCTACCAGCGGCCCACGCTGGGGAGAGTTCAACGTAGGATCCATTCGACGGTCGAGATTAAACTTCGCAGCGGCAGCATTGAAGTCCGTACCATCGTGGAACTTCACGCCGCTCCGCAGGTGAAGCGTGACGTGCTTTCCATCTTCCGAAACCTCCCAGCGCTCGGCCAGCTCAGGGCCAATCGAGAAATCCGGCTTCAGCGCAACGAGCGTATTGTAGATCAGGTAGAGCGGCTGGCGCTCCGAGAAGTTAACCGAGAACGTCGGATCGAGCGTCTTTGTGTCAGACGCAAATGCGACATTCAGGACCCCGCCGCGGCGCGGTGTCTCCTGCGCCGCTCCAACTGCGGTCCAAGCCGTCGACAGCGCCAGAGTCGCTGCCAGAGCCAAGCGCCGAAATTTCATCCCCTACTCCTCTTTTTGGATTTTCGCCCCGGAGTGTATGATGGTATGCCAAATACACGCAAGCCATTTTTGATTTGGATCCAGGAACCGAGTCATCGGCTCGTGCGCTTTGTTGAATGATCCGAGCGATGATATCTAATCGGGAAGGCGCGACGAGGACACCATGAAAGCGGTTGAAACTGTCACCGAAACCGAAGATCTCAGCTACCCGAGCCTTCGGGTCGATGAAAATACGATGCTCCGAGAGAAGACGTTCAGGGTCTTACGGGATGCCATCATATCGGGACACTTTAAGCCAGGTATCCGCCTGGTTGAGCGTGACTTGGTCAAAACGACGGGCGTGAGCAGAAGCAGCATCCGGGAAGCGTTGCGCTATCTGGAATCCGATGGTCTCGTCGAAAGCCGCGGCATTAAGGGGGTCTTTGTTCGAGTCCTCACACCTGAGGCGGCTGCCGAGATTTACGAGGTGCGGGGATCGTTGGAATCCGATGCAGCTAAGCACTTCTGCGAGCGGGCGACCGATGCTGAGGTTGAAGCGATCGTCGCGGCCTATAATCTTGTAAGGCGTGGGGCCGGACGAGATCCACTGGCCTATCGCATGGCGACGGACAAATTCTTCGAGGTTCTCTTTGCTGGTGCGAAGAACTCAACCGCGGAGAGCTTGATGCATTCCTTGCGTGCTCGGATCAGCTTCCTGCGACAGATCACGACAAACGTTTCGACGCCCGAGAGAAGTCAAGGTTCGGTCGACCAAATGGGCAATATCGTGAAAGCGCTTATCAGCCGAGACGGGGAAACCGCGGCGATCGAATGTCGGCGCTTTGTCGCACGTTCAGCGCGCTTTGCCGCAGAAGTGCTAGCTCGCAACGACCAAGCATGAATGGTCGCATCGTTTGGCATGCTGCCTAGGTGTCGTTTCCAAGAAGGTTGTTCAGTCTTGTCCATGGCGACTTTCCGCCGAGGGCTGAGTGAGGGCGGGAGAGGTTGTAGTTGTCGGCCCATGGTCCGATGGCGGCGTGGCGCTCTGCCGAGCTCTGATAGGGTCTTGCATAGGCCCATTCGCGCAGGCTGGTCTGGATGAAGCGCTCGGCCTTGCCGTTGGTTCGCGGGGTGTAGGGCCGGGTGCGGACATGGCGGGCGCCGGACAATTGGAGAAGCTGTCCTCGCCGATCTCGACGCCGACCGCCTTGCCCTCGACGAGGTTGATGTCGATGCATTGCGTCGCCTGGTGGCCGTCATTTCGACCGATCGGTGATCCTGCTGTGTGTTCGCTGGTATCTGGCCTACGGCCTGAGCCTGCGCGACCTGAAGGAGATGATGGCCGAGCGCGGCATCAGCGTCGACCATTCCACGATCCACCGCTGGGTCGTCTACTTCTCGCCATTGCTGCTTGAGCGCTTCAACCTGCGCAAACGCGCCGTGACCGCCAAGTGGCATGCGGACGAGACGTACATCAAGGTCCGCGGATGCGGCCGCACGTCCTCTCGGAGATCGGCCTAAATGATTCAAAAGAACCCGTAAGCAGGGCGGGTGGCTGCCCCGACCTGGCTCTCAAGGCGCACAGCGCCTGTCACCATCATGCGTATTTTGTCACCGCGGGGCATTCAATCTGTCACTGGCGCGGATCGGCGCCTGTTCAACAGGCGACACGTGGGGGAAGACGAACGAATGCCCAATCGCCCGAAGAGCGAGGTGAAGTGAAAAGAGAGGCATAATGTTGCCTCGATTTTAGGAAAAGTTCCGCAAAAAGATTTGCGCCGCGCGGCCATCAAGCCGGGCGGCGCTTTGCTTTTCAGCCAATCAGATCGGGCATTCGGGGCCGCTAGCTTCCAACGGCCTGGAACACGGCGCGTCGGCCAGCATCCGTCAGGCCTGAACTAAACGTGAGGTCGAAGACGACGAGCTTCATCACTGACTCGTGCATGTCAGCCCCTCTGATCAACAGGAGTGGCAAAGGGACATGAAGGACTGAGTGATGACGAACAACACCATCCTAGCAATGGTGACAAGAGGCAGCGGCGCCTCTCGGCGTCGGCCGATCCACCCGTCGCTGAGCACCGCAATCCGATGACGATGGTCCCGAGGATGGGAGCTCGCTTCGCTCTTGCCGAGCGCTCCGCTACGATCGGATCGAGCATTTTCCCGAGGTGTGATGCAAATGTCGGATGGGAATGAGGCGACGCAAGCCTATGAGGCACTCCTCAAGCAGCAGTACGGCTTTCCCGACGAGTGGTTCTACTACGAACGCATCGACGACCGCTCAGGAAGCGGGGGTGTCCGTGCATTCGACCAACCTCGATTGGATCGGATGCCCGAAAATCTGCTGAAGGACCGGGGCCTATTCAAGCGCCTGGTGCTGAGCGTCAGGGACCTGTCGCACGCCGGAAGCGCGATCGCCTTCATCGAGGAGGAGGTGGACCACGATGGACGATATCCCCTCGCGGCCGTGAGGAAGTTCCTCTGCTACGAAACGACCTTGATCGTCTCCTATTGCCGACCCTTCTCGGAATCGAGGGGAGACATTCCCTCCCTCTCCTACGGCGCCCTAGGGATCAAGCTCTCGCCATTCACCCGCGCCTTGCACGACGACCTCATCAGCAAGCGGAACACCATCTTCGCTCACAGCGACGCCAGCCAGGTCGCGTACAGAGCCCCCGTGGTGATGAAGGGCCGCGACGGCGCTGGCGAGCCTTTCACAACCCTGTTCCCGCCAAGGTTCAACGAGGGGATCATGCTGGACTACCAGCGCGTCCAGCAGGCCAAGATTCTCAACAAATCGCTGCTCGGCGCCGTCATGGCGCGCCTACAGGCGATGCACGTCCACTTCCTCGACGTTCTGCCGTCGATGGACATGGACCTGCACGACCCAGCCCCCGATGGCTACGATTCCGCGTAGCGCTGTACGTAGAGCTATGGGTTATTCTGTCCGCGACGAAAAACACCTGCTCACGCGTCGGCACGGTCGATACCCTCCACTCCCCCAGCGCACGATGCGCCGGAATGGCGAATGCCCGTTTGAGCCCCTACGCCTCTTCCAGATCGCGCGGTGGGGCCGCCGCGACCAACTTGCGATCATTCGTCGGCAGCAGGCCGGCCCGTTTTTCCGTAACCCAGGAAATCCTGCCGTACCGGCGCTCGACCGCGTCTTCGAACTTGGCGCGATCGAGGCCGAGCGTCTTCAGACCCCGTCGCAGCCGGAAACGGGCCACACCGTCCAGCAGGTTTTGGAACCCGATCTTCGGCTTCTGCTGCAACTCGCGGACCGTATGGTAAAGGCCGGTGAGACCCAAGATGCCGGCGGTCGCGACTGCAGCGGACTGAGGCAGTCCGACCACCGATCCAGCAGCTCCGGCCGAAAGGATGACAACCGTCGACCAAGTCAGTCCTGTTTCGAGGCGACCGATGAACCTGTTCGATCCCGAGATCAATGTGTCAACTCTGTCGATCTCGCCCTGTCTGGCCGCCAAGGCGATCCCGTGGAGTCGCTTGCGCTCCGCGCGCAACGCTTCCAGCTCAGCGTCTCGTTGCCCCAAAGCTCGTTTCGCCTCGGCGACATCTGCCTCATGGGCCTCTTTGAGCTCCCGCTTTTCCTGCCCGTGACGCTGCGCGGCCACCCGGGCCTTCCTCTCATATTCGCTGCGGACCTCGTTGGCGGTCGCGTTGCGCATCTCTTCCAGGAGCATCTGGGGATTGGCGGTGGTCGCTAGGCGTTCGAGGCCGAGCGTCTCGTCCATCAGCCGTTCGACACTGCGCTGGTCGGAGAGCAGCAGCTCGAACTGCTGGGCGCGTTCGGGGTCAAACTCCTTCAGCTTGTCGTGGACGGCCTTCAGCACTTCCTTACGCGGCCTGAGGACGCGTTCGCAGGAGGCGATGAGATGCCCGCGCGGAATGTCGACCTGCTTGGCCTTAGCATCGTCCCTGACGAGGCCGGTCCGAAGCCAGGCCGTCATCGCGAGCTCGCGCTTGATGATGACGGGCGGTGTTTGCCGATCGTTGATCATCCGGTTCTTGCGGCAGAAGTCGCGGGCGTAGTCCACGAAGATCGGGTTCGTGGTGACGAAGACGAACCTGGAGGTCAACGGGTCGGCGCTCTTGTGCCCCGCCCTCAGCCGCATGGTGAGCGCTGCGCAGGTTGCATCGTGCTCCCGGGCGTCGACGGAATCGACCTTCCAGCGGATACCGGCGAAAAAGTCGTCATAGGTCGCCTTGTCGAAGAACTTCGTCTGGGAGGGCGTCGTGGTCAGGTCGATCGGACGCACCGTAACACCGACCTGCTGGAGCGCGCGCTCGGGATCCCGGATCACCGACCTAACGAAATCCTCGTTGATCTCGTTTTTCATCAGGGCCGAGTGCGTCGGCCCATGGCGGGCGGAGAGCGGCTGGGAGAGCATGCTCTGCAGGTTTCTCGACATCTCCTCCACGCTGACCGGAAGGACGATGACGTTGCAACCGATGCCGCGCAGCGAGGTCACGACGTTGGCGATGTCCTCGCAGGCCTCCTTCCCCGACAATCCCAAAAGATCGAGCGCAACCGGGGTATCGAGGATCAGCGTGAGGTCGGACTTCTTGGTCTCCCCGGTCGGCTTGACGAAATCCTCGACGACCTCGGTGAGCAATCCGATCGAGGCCAACCTGGCGAGGTGAGGAACGAATTCGCTCTTGTTCTTGACCAAGTCGTGAACAAAGCGGGCGCACAGGTACTGCTCCTCGCGGCTCAGCGTCCGTCCGCCCTCCTCAAGCCGATCGAGGACAGCCTGGTTCGCCATCCCCAATCGGATGCGCTCGACATGCAGGGCGAACGCCTCCTCCGTGAACGCGTCGAAGGAAACCAGGAAGCGTATCAGAATGTCCTTCAAGCTCTCGCGATCCAGGGAGAACTGGAACAGGTCAGTGACCTTCGGTGGGAACTTTTCGAAATCGTCCACAATCCGATCCAGGACCTGAACAATCTCGATCTGGTTCTCGTCATCGTCAGCCGCGGGCTGGAACGAGACCGTGAAGACGGCGCCAGCCTGTCGCTTCAGATAACCTTTCGCAAGCAGGCGGCCTGTAAAGCTCTCGGCGACATCCTTGTTGAACCTCCACCCATAGATCTTCTGGACGCCGAGCGAGAGAAGGCCGCCGTCGAAGATGGTGCCGTTCATCGCGGCCAGGACCGGTTCGAGGAACGGAATGAGGGCGTCGAGCACGTCGCCGTCCTGGTTCACCTTCAACCCCGAAAGGGCGGCGTATACTCTCAGAGCATGTCTGGTGACCGTGGTCATTGGGATCGCTCACCAACCGACTTGGCAGGGAAATCCCGAGCCACGTCCCGTGGCGTACGGCATTGCAGGTCGACGCGCCGCCACGCAGCGCCAGGATGATGGCCGGCCATTCGCGAATCTCCCAGGCAACACCATTAGATCGCGTCGCGAGCTCCTCCACCAGCGGCAACTCCGCGATTAATCCCAAGTGTTCTTTAGGGATCCGAGTTCCTCGGCCCAGTTTGAGGTGGACAACTACCAGATGTCGCTCTCGCCGAGTATTGCTCCTTCCGGTTTCATCCTAGCCTCGCGACGAATATCTAAAGGAAGCTCGCGAGCGTGCCCGTGTCTGTTGCAATATCTGATAAGGTCGTGGCCGAGCTGCTGCGGATGGAGGAGGATTGCACCCACTCCGGCAAGGCTCATTTCAACGCCGCGACCCGCTGGACGAGGTGGAACTATATCTTCGGCATTCCCTCCGTAGGGCTGAGCGCGCTAGCGGGGGGCGCCTTCTTCCAGGATTACGCTGTCTCCGCAGGATTGATGTCGTCTGGCGTCACCGTGCTCACGGCGCTGATGACGTTCCTCAAGCCAGACGAGAAGCTTCATCACTGACTCGTGCATGTCAGCCACTCTGAAACAAGAGCGGCAAAGGGACATGAAGGGCCGGGCGATGACGAACAACACCATCCTCGCAATGGTGAAAAACCGCCTCCGCGACAACCTTCAGCAGCTCAATCATAAGATTTCCGATGAAGACACCGCTCGGTTGGCACGCTTCCTACTCGAGGACCTTGATGCCGCCCAGTGGCGGCTCGTTCCAGCAGCGCCGACGCGGGAAATGGTCACCGCATCGATGACCGCCATGCGTAAGCGCCGCAAACGTCAAGGCAGAGTTGCCGAGAGGCTGAAGCATGCGTGGAGGCTGGCCGCGGGCATTGAGGCTGCTCCTCATTGGAATGTTACCAAGCAACCATCTGGCGCGCTCCTCAGCGTCGACAAGAATGGCGGGCTTCGAGACGACGAACGACTACAGCTTCATGACAATGCACTGAACGTTGGGACGCTCGAGAGCATGTCGGATGAACTCTTCGAAGAGCCTAACGCCGAGCTAGCCCAGTACGAACGCGAGGGCGATAGTTCGTGACTTCACGTCGATATACGGGCTCCGTTGGCCGAAATGCCTACTTCGGCCTCTCCAAGGTGGCCGACAGTCGCTCAGCCGGAACCGGCCCTTTGCTGACGTCTGGAACGTCCGCTTCAGGGTGAGTAAATTTAGTGACCAAGCGACCGAAGCTTTTGCGACTCATCGACCTCGACGACTGGCGACCGACGCTGCGGAGCCTCTCAGTTGGCTGGATCAAGAGCCTGCGCCACGTACAGTCGAAGCCAGTCCTCGAAACGCGTAGAGGCGAGCTGGGGATGACTTGCCGGTATGAGGGTGTCATCGCGCAAGACCGCGCCAAAATACGGCGCTTCGGGATCGGCAATTACCGGGCGTGGGTCCTCGTTCGCAGCTAGTATCTGGCGCGCCAGTTCGTCGAGCCGGAAACGATCTGGTCCTGCGACTTCCAACTCTCGATTCCGGGGCCGCTGAAGGATTATGTCGCGTAGCGCTAGGATCCGTGGACAGTTATCTGATCCATAGGATCGTCGCGGCGATTGTCACGACGGCGAGGTAGTGCCTGGCTGTCTTCTCGAAGCGCGTTGCGACACGACGAAACTGCTTAAGCCTTGAGAAGCAGCATTCGATCAGGTGGCGCTGAGCGTAGAGGTGCTTGTCGAGGGGATATTTGCGCGCCCGTGACGGGTTGTTGGGAATGACGGCGATGGCGCCCTTCTCGGCAATTTCTCGTCTGAGGGGATCGGCGTCATAGGCAGCGTCCGCCATGACGACCTTTGCGGGCAGTCCCTCGATCAGGGCGTGAGCCTGCGGGCAATCACCTTGCTGTCCAGCGGTCAGGGAGAAGCGCACTGGGCAACCAAGGCCTCTGACGGCCATGTGGATCTTGGTGCTCAGGCCGCCGCGGGAACGGCCGAGGGCCTGATCTTCAAGGCCCCTTTTTTAGCACCCGACGCGTGCTGGTGAGCGCGGATGATCGTGGAATCGACGATCAGATATTCGAAGTCCGGATCGTCCGACATCGCCGCGAAGATGCGCCACCAGACGCCCTTGTGGCTCCAGCGGCTGAAGCGCCGGAAGACGCTGTTCCAGTCGCCGAAAACCTCGGGCAGATCGCGCCAGGGCGAACCGGTTCGCACGATCCACAAGACCGCTTCCACGAACATCCGGTTGTCGCGGCCAGACGAACCGCGCGTCCGCTCATCGCCGATGATGTGGGGCGATAGCCGCTCCCATTGATCGTCCCGAAGAATCAGGCGGTCCAGAACGCCCATGGCTGCCTCCAAAAGACAGCCTTGAATCACAGCTCAGCGCCTGTGGGAATCTGGAGGGTTCTGTGAGGTCGCGCGGCACTGATCGTGGAGCGAGGCGCGGCGCGCGACCTCATTGAAGCCGGATTGAACGAAGCCGCCGGCGCGAGGGCCTATGGGTTTTGTGCCTTGGGGCCGCTGCTCAAGGGGCCTCCGACAGGACCGATCGCAGTCCTGATGGGAGCGGGCTGACGGACGCTGCCGGCGGCAGAGCAGTGCGCGGCCGGGAGCCATGGGGGCGCGGGCGCGACGGGAGCGTCGATGATCCGCCTGATGGCTGTGGGACAGAGCCGGGCGCAGGGCATTGCTCGCCGCGACGCAGTGGTGTGCAGGGCAACAGGATCGGGACTGCGATGCCGATGGCCTCTGGTCATGACGTATCCGGGCAAGGCCGGCAGCGCGGGAGGGTCGCGATGACGCGCATGGCGCCGCCGCAGCACGGGCAAAGCGCCGGATCGAAGGCCGGGCGCGATGGACGGGCGGCCCCCTGGATGTTGGCGTCATGGTCGCTGGTGCGCCTGCTGGCGGTTGCGGCGATGGCCTGGCGGATGAAGACAAGCCTGGAGCGCCTGTGGCCGTTGGCGAGGAAGCCGAAGTGGCGGATGCGGTGGAAGCCGTCGGGCAGTGCGTGCAGCAGGAAGCGGCGGATGAACTCGGCGGGATCGAGCCTCATGGTCCGGGCGGCGTTGCCATGGCGATAGTCGCGCCAGCGGAAGGCGACGCCGTCATCATCCGCGGCGACCAGGCGGTTGTTGGCGATGGCGACACGATGAGTGTACCGCCCAAGGTAGGCCAGCACATGCTCCGGCGAGCCGAAGGGCGGCTTGGCGTAGACGATCCAGTTGACCCTGCGCTGCCCGGCCAGCGCGCTCGCGAACGCCTTGGACCCATTGAGCGCGGCCAGGTCGCCGAAGAAGGCGAGCTCGCCTGCCTCATGCGTCTGGGCAAGCCGTTCGAGGAAGCGGCGACGGAACAGACGCGAGAGAACATGGATGGGCAGGAAGAAGCTCGGCCGGCAGGCGATCCATCGCCCGTCCGGCGCCCATGCGCCGCCTGGAACGAGGCAGTGGATATGGGGATGATGGGAGAGGGTCTGCCCCCAGCTGTGCAGGATGGCGATTCCGCCGATCTCGCCGCCCAGATGCCGCGGATCGGCGGCGATGGTCTTCAAGGTCCAGAGCGCCGCCTCGAACAGAATGCCATAGACGAGGGCCTTGTTCTGAAAGGCGATCGCCCCGATCGCGGCCGGCACGGTGAACACGACATGGAAGTAAGGCGTGGGCAGAAGGTCCTTCACGCGCGCGGCGAGCCAGGCTTCCCGGGCCGCTCCCTGGCACTTCGGGCAGTGCCGGTTGCGGCAGCTGTTGTAGGCGATGCGCCGATGGCTGCAGTCGCCACAGGCTTCGAGATGACCGCCGAGCGCCGCCGTCCGGCACAGCTCGATGGCGCGCATGACCCGCGTCTCGACGCGGCTGAGATGGCCACGCCGTTCCTGGCGGTAGGCGGCTCCATGGCGGCGGAAGATATCCGCCACCTCCAGATCGGCTGCCATGGCCGCCGCTCAGGCAGGCGGCGTCACGGCCAGGTCGAGACGGTCCAGCGGGCTTTGCGTCCTGGCGATCGTCGAGGTCGCCACATGGGTGTAGCGCGCCGTCGTCGACAGATTGCTATGGCCCAGCAGCACCTGGATGATCCGGATATCGGTTCCGCTCTCCAGAAGATGGGTGGCGAAGCTGTGGCGCAGCGTGTGGACGCTGACCCGCTTGGTCAGCCCTGCCGCCTTCGCCGCCGAGCGGCAGGCGGCGTGCAGCACCTGGACATCGATCGGCTTGTCCGGGCTGCGGCCCGGGAACAGCCATGGCGCCGGGCGCGCCAAGCGCCAGTAGCTGCGCAGGATGGCCAGCAGCGCCGCCGACAGCATCACGGTGCGGTCCCTGGCGCCCTTGCCATGCCGGACCTGCAGCACCATCCGGCTGCTGTCGATATCGGCCACCTTCAGGCTCACCGCCTCCGAGGCGCGCAAGCCCGCGGCATAGGCCGTGGTCAGCGCCACCCGCGTCTTCAGCGACGGGACCGCCTCCAGAAAGCGCACGACCTCATCGGCGCTCAGGATCGACGGCAGCTTGCGCGGCGTGCGCGCATAGACGATCCGCTCGGGGATCTCGGCGCGGTCCAGCGTCACGCCGTAGAAGAACCGCAACGCGCACACCGTCTGGTTCAGCGCCGGCCAGGATATCCCCTGCGAGACCAGATGCACCTGGAACGAGCGCACATCCTCAAGCCCGAGCCGGTCCGGCGGGCAGCCGAAATGACGGCTGAACTTCGTCACCGCGTGCAGATACGATCGCTGCGTGGCCGGCGACAGGTTGCGAAGCGTCATGTCGTCGATCATGCGGCGACGAAGGGCGCTCATCGGCTTGGCTTCGGTCATCGGGAGCTCCTGCTGGGCTGGGTGGCTTCAACACCCAAACCCTCCCAGCAGGAGCCTCCCGTCACAAACCCCGCAGCTTTCCCGCGTCAGCGGGTTCGTTCAATCCCAAGAGTCCACGGCTCCTAGCGCGATATCGTCGCCGGCGACCGGCTGAGCGTGCGCCGGGGAGATGCGAAGTGTCTCCTCGGCCCCCCCTGCCTCAACGATCCCGTTGATGTATTCAAAGAACGGTGTCGACCTGAGGATCGTGTACGGAACGCGAGAGCTTCTCGTGATCGTCTCCTGCATCCGCTTTGCCCTGAAGTATCCGCTTTCGGGGAGTTTATCGGTCCCGACGGCAGATAGAACAACGTGGTGTTGGACACCGGCCGCTTCCTCCGATGCCATCAGGTTGCATCCGGAGCTCTCGAAGAATGCCAGGGCGGCTCCCGGATCGAGTGTGGGGGAGTTAGAAACGTCGACCACCACCCGTGCCCCGAACAGCGCCTCAGCAAGCCCTTCTCCGGTTACCGTATTCACACCTCGTGAGGGCGAGGCAGTTACAACTTCAAAATCGCAACCGCCCAGCACTCCAACGAGCTTAGAGCCGATGAAGCCGGTTCCGCCTATGACTACGATCTTCATTTGAATTTCCCGCGGCGCGCTTGTCGCCCGACTTCGTCGATGTCCCCGTGAACTCAGCGTTCCAGGCGCTGCGGTGGATCCTGGAGCGCCTACGTTGGACTGCATTGAACTCATTTGCCGCTCGCCCGACCTTCGCCAGGCGATCAGGTTCCCCGGCCTTGCTCCACGGTCCTAAGCCTTCAGTCGTCGAACGGGGCACGTTTGACCAAGTCGACCGAAGACGGCACGCGGTAGCCACTGACAAACCGCTCGCCGAAATCGCGCACGAAGTTGTCGTAGCTGGTTTCTGGTCTGACCCTGGCGATATGGCAAAAGCACTTCGTCATCAGTCGCTTCATGCCGAGCCTTGGATAGGCCGCGACGATGCGCTGGACCTCGTCGGTGGGGATCGCGTCGTATTGAAGTCCAACGACATCAAGGCAGATCCCGGCTGTGCAAAGCGCAACCTCCGCCTGCTTGTAGAGCGCGACGGACGGCGTCGAATTGAGGGCTACACTGTCCCAGATCATCTGAGCACGACGCTCGTCGAGGCCGCTCTCGCGGGCAAAGTCACGGGCGAGATCAGCGCCTTCGACCTCGAATCGGCGCGGCCCGTTGAAGCGCTCGTTCAGTGTGACATCGTGCAGGAGCGTCCCGACGGCGACAACCTCCTCATCATGCTCGGCATTTCGAAGCTGCCCAAGCCTAGCTGCGAAAAGCCACGAGCGAACGACGTGATTGAATAGGTACGGCTCGCAGGCACGGCGGGCATAAGCGAGGGCGCTGGCGACGAGCTCGGTGTCCGGCACGGAAACGCCGGCCAGAGTCTGTCGGCCATTTTCGGTCGCAAGCATGGTCCTGCAAGCCTCCGTTGACGGATCGAGATGGGACATTTCCCTGTGGCCGACGGAGAGCCCCTCCGGGCCGGCGCGAATGGCCCCTTGGCGCTTGGCTGTTGGCCAAGGAAAAGAACGAGGCAGTTTCGATCACCGCCTCGTCCCGGAAAATCAGCTTCGGACGAAAGCGAGGATGTCCTTGTTGATGACATCTGCGTGCGTAGTGGCCATGCCGTGGGGCAACTTGTTGTAGATGTTGAGGGTCGCCCTTTTCAGCAGCTTGGCCGAGAGAGGAGCGCTGTCGCCGATCGGGACGATCTGGTCATCGTCGCCATGCATCACGAGCGTCGGCACCGCGATGACCTTGAGGTCCTCGGTGAAATCGGTTTCGGAGAAAGCCTTGATGCCTTCGTAATGGGCCTTGGCTGCGCCCATCATTCCCTGGCGCCACCAGTTCTGAACGATGCTGGGATCCGTCTCGACACCGGGCCGATTAAACCCATAGAATGGTCCGGCCGCGAGATCGGTATAGAACTTGCTGCGATTGGCAGCCAGACTCTTGCGAAGCCCGTCAAAGACGTCGATCGGCAGACCACCGGGATTGCGATCCGTCTTGACCATGATCGGGGGCACCGCACCGATCAGAACAAGTTTCCCGGTTCGGCTCTTGCCATGACGTGCGACATAGCGTGCCGCCTCACCACCGCCGGTGGAGTGGCCGATGTGGACGGCGTTGCGCAGGTCGAGATGTTCAACAACTGCCGCGGCGTCGGCCGCGTAGTGGTCCATGTCGTGGCCCTCGCTCACCTGGCTCGAACGGCCATGCCCGCGCCGGTCGTGGGCGACGACCCGGAAGCCTTGCGCAACGAAGAAGAGCATCTGGGTGTCCCAGTCGTCGGAGCTCAACGGCCAACCATGGTGAAAGACCAGCGGTTGGGCCGATTTCGGACCCCAGTCCTTGTAGAAAATCTCGACGCCGTCCTTGGTGGTCACGTAGTTCATGAGCTTATTCCTGCTTCTGTTCGAGGAGGTGGTTGAAGTCGGGCCCGACCAGGCCGGCGTGGCACTGACCAGCGTAGCCGCCGCCATGCTTGCTGCCGTGGACAGGATGAGACGTCGGTCGACATAGGTTTCGTTGAGCCAGTGGTCGTGTGGCATCGGATCTCCCGCGCTGTGAGAGTGGGTTCAGACCAGAGAAGCGACGCCGTGGATCAGCGCCTTCGAGATCGTTTCGCTCGGCTTTCAAGCCGGACCTGTTCCCGTCCGCCCTATCGCCCCTGGAGCCCTCCACCGCTGTCACAGCGGCCGGCGCTCTCAGTGTCACGATTGTCGCGACCTCGGCCGGCGGGAACAATCAAACGCGAGCATCTTCGCCCTATCCGGCCGAATAGTGCTTCGTGTCTCCAGGTGTATCGTTCGCCGCATATCGGACTAGTCGCCCGCTGTACCGCTTCGGGCTCGCCTGGACGCGGTATCTTCAGCGGACGACGGGCCGGTCAGCGCCAGCGCGGCATCTCGGCGTCGAGGAACCGAAACAGCGCCGAGACGCGGCCGGGCACCGCTCGGGCAAAGCCATGCAGAACTTGGACGGGTACCGGCGGCAGCGGGTGTTTTTCGAGAACGGACACCAGTTGTCCCGCCGCTAGATCTTCCATCACCGACGCTCGCAGGAGCTGCGCGATGCCGAGGCCGTTGCGGGCAGCGATCCGCATGGCCTCGCCGCTGTCCGTGTCGAATACACCCTGCGGAACGAGCCGCTCTCCGTTCGCGAAGCTAATCGGAAAGGGGCGCCCCCGCAGCAGATAGCGGATGTGATCGTGCCTCGAGAGCGAAGCGATTGTGTCCGGCGCGCCCCGGCTAGCGAGATAGGCAGGCGATGCGACGAGAGCCATTGGAAGCATCCCCAACGGCTTTGCAATCAGATTGGTGTCGTCAACATGCCCCACCCTGATGGCCGCATCGAAGCCCTCCCGGATCAGTTCGACGGGCTGGTCGCTGAGCCCGACGTCGAGCCTTAGCTGCGGATAGCTATGGCTAAAGCGCGTCGTCAGCGCCTCCATCAAAACGCGCCCGAAATCGGCAGGCATGCTGATACGCAATCGACCGGCGGCGACGGCGCTCGGCGTGAGCACCGTAGCGGCCTCATCTATGGCACGGACCAGCGGTGCGACACGCTCGTAATACGCCTCACCCTCAGGTGTCAGGGAGAAGGCGCGGGTCGATCTTGTGAATAGCCGGGCTTCGAGCCTGTGCTCCAGCCTGGCCATGCTCTTCGACACGGCAGAGACCGTGGTGCCTAGCACGCGCGCGCCGGCGGTGAAGGATCCAGCTTCGACGACCGTCACGAAGTTGCTCAGGCCGTTCATGTTGACGGGTTGGAACAAGTGAAAGGCCGCTTGGAGTGCTGGCGATCACTGGTGGCGGTGAGCACCTCATGGACCATCCAACGGAGGTTTTCATGAAAGCACTGTCGAACAAGGTTGCCGTCATCACGGGAGGCAACAGTGGCATCGGCTTCGCCACCGCACGCCGTTTCGTCGCCGAGGGAGCGCGGGTCGTAATCGTCGGCCGACGCCCCGATGCCGTCGCAGAAGCTGCCGAGGCCCTTGGCGAACAGGCTATCGGGATTGCAGGTGACGTCGCAGCACTCGAGACACACGATCGCGTCGCTACCTTCGTCCGGGAGCGGTTCGAGGCCGTCGATATCTACATGGCCAATGCGGGCGGCATCCGGATCCAGCCCGGAGCCGCCGTCTCGCCCGATGACTATGACGCCCAGTTCGATACGAATGCGCGTGGCACGTTCTTTGGGGTGAAGGCGATCGTCCCGGTCATGCGCGATGGAGGCGCCATCCTGCTGACGAGTTCGATCGCGACCCATAAGGTCCTCGGCGGACATGCCGTCTATGCCGGAAGCAAGGCTGCGATAGAAGCCTTCGCGCGAAGCTGGTCGCTGGAGCTGAAGCAGCGGCGAATCCGGGTCAATGTTCTGAGTCCCGGCCCCACCGCGACGCCGATTATCGGCAAGCTCGGCGTCCCACCTGAGGCGCAACGTGACGTTGAGGAGCAGGCAGCGGGCATCATCCCCTTTGGTCGGATGGGGACCGCAGATGAACTCGCCGAGGCTGCTCTGTTTCTCTGCGGCGAGGCGAGCGGGTTCATCACCGGAGTCAATCTGGCGGTGGATGGTGGCATGACCCTGACCTGAGGCGAGCGCCGGCGCCGCCGAACGACCGGTGGCGCCGGCTGCGTGCATGTCACGGTGCACCGGCATAGATCATCACCTGAGCCGGGGTGCTTCGTCTTGCCGGAGGCGTGCAGGCAACGCTTCCCAGGCGCGGATGAGTTCGCCGATCGACGCAGCTTCCATCTTTCGCATCAGGTTGCCCCGGTGCAGCTTCACCGTGACTTCGCTGATGCCGAGATCGAAGGCGATCTGCTTGTTAAGTCGGCCACGGGCGACCTCTTGCATTATTTCGCGTTCTCGCGGTGTCAGCGTCGCCAGCCGCTCGACATAGAACTGTACGCGCGCGGCCTCCGCTCGCCGATCCCGGTCGATCGCGATGGCGGCGTTGACGGCATCGAGTAATGTCTGGTCGCGCACGGGCTTGGTTAGGAAGTCTATGGCCCCGGCCTTCATCGCCTGGACCGTCATCGGGATGTCGCCGTGCCCGGTCAGGAAGATCATCGGCTTGGCGATGCCTCTTCCCGCCAAGAGATGCTGGAGATCGAGGCCGCTCGCTCCGGGCATCCTGATGTCGACGACCAGACAGCCCGGGTTCTCCAGCGCATTTGTTTCCAGCAGGGCTTGTGTCGAAGGGAAAGCGGTCGCTCGAAACCCTGCCGATGCGAGCAGTTCGCAAAGAGCCTCGCGAAGCGAGGCGTCGTCATCGACGACGATGACGAGTGGCTGGATGTCGCCAGCGCTTTGCCGCGAGGCGTTTGGCACGTGGCTATGCGCGTTCGATCGGTCAAGCATCATGTTCAGTTTCCCCGTCCAGAGTGCCTAAGGCCTTCCCGATCGCAGCCAATAGTACGCGGCCGTCGAACGGCTTGCAGAAGAAGCTCTCCACCTCGCGAGCTCGGATTTGCTCGGCTATTTCGTGTCGCCCTGTGATCAGGAAGACGGGAAGGTCCGAGCGTTCGCTCATCGCCCGGTCCCGGAGCTCAAACCCGTCCACCCCGGGCATACCCACATCGGTGATCAGCAGGTCGAGGTCGGAGAAGCCGTGCCTGATCAGCGATGCGGCCGATGAAAAGCCTCGAACGGCGTAGCCGGCGGACTCGAGCAGGTCCTCCAGAGACTCGAGAAGCCGGGGATCGTCATCGACCACCGCCACAACATATGCGCTCCTGCCCACGCTCAGGCTCCTCCCAACCGACGTGAGTGTCGTATCGGGATCGCCAGCCGTTCCGCGATCCGCACGAGATCGGCTAGTGATGATGCCGCCATCTTCTGCATCACGTTTCGTCTGTGGATCTGGAGGGTAACCTCGCTGATGCCGAGTTCGGCGGCGGCCTGCTTGTTGAGGAGTCCGCTGACTACCAGCGGGAGAACGTCCCGCTCCCGTGGCGAGAGCTCGTGGTAGCGCTGCATAAGCAAGGAGAGCTCGGCGCGCTTAACCCTCACTTCCCGGTCCTGTTCGATCGCTGCACGGATAGCCGACAGGAGAGCGACATCGCTGAAAGGCTTGGTCAGGAAATCGACGGCGCCGTGTTTGATCGCGCGCACCGAGGAGGGGATGTCGCCATGCCCGGTGATGAATACGATCGGGGGATGTTCGGCCTGCGCGATCTGGCGCTGCAATTCGAGCCCATTGATATCAGGAAGCTCGACGTCGAGGATCAGACAGGCCGGGAGGTCGGGCTTTTCCGACTGGATGTAGTCACCAGCGGAATCGAACGAAATCGCGTCGACGCCGTTGGCGGCCAGCAGCTCGACGAGCGCCTCTCGTAGAGCCGCGTCGTCGTCGACGATGAAAACGATGGTGTCGTCAGCGGTCATGATCCGCCTTCGTTTCAACCGGCAGCGTGAAGATGAACGTCGCTCCAACAATCGGATTATTCTCGGCCCAGAGCCGTCCGCCGTGGGATTCGATGATGGTTCGCGCAATCGCCAGCCCCATGCCCATCCCATCGGGCTTGGTCGTGAAGAAGGGCTCAAACATGCTGTCCTGCATCGTGATGCCCTGGCCTAGGTCGCCGATCTCCGTCTGGATGACGTCGCCGTTATGGAAGACACGCAGGCTGAGGACCTTGGCGGTGGCAACGGCATCCATCGCGTCCATGCCGTTGCGCATCAGGTTGATGAGCACCTGCTGGATCTGAACCCTGTCGAGGGCGACCAGCGGAATATCCCCGTCGATCTCGACATCCATCCGGACACGACGGCGCGCGGCTTCTTCAGCCACGAAATGTTGCGTTTCGGCGACCACAGTCCCGAACGGCATCGTCGTCCGCTTTTCCACTGATTGCTTGAACAGGGCCCGGATTCGCACCACCACGGCCGCTGCCCCGTTGGCATCGCGAAGGATGCGCTCGACCGTCTTTTGAGCACGCTCGATGTTGGGCTGATCGGCCGCCAGCCAACGCTGGCATGCGTGCGAATTGGCGACGACCGCCGCGAGCGGCTGATTGACCTCATGGGCGATCGACGCGGACAGCTCCGCGAGGCTCGCGGCCTGGCTCGCCCGCGCCAGCCTTTCCTGTGACAGGCGTAGCTCCTCATGTGCGCGGATCTCGCCGTCGATATCGAGGCAGATCACGTTCCATTGCACAATTGCGCCGTCAGCGCGGCGCATCGGCGCGGCTCGGGTCTCGACCCAGCGATACTCACCGTCAAACCGGCGTAGCCGGTGCCTCCTTGCATAGGGCTCGCCCGTGCAGAGGCTGTGGGCATATTGGGTCTTAACCCCCTCGACATCGTCGGGATGGACTCCGGCATCGAGGGTGGCGAGCAACCGCGATTGATTCTCGCCATCCAGCTCCTCGAGCTCGTAACCGAGGAATTCACGGAGCTGGCGACTGCGATAGACCGGCTCGCCATTGGGCTTTGCGCAATCGATCATAGCCGGCAAGGTTTCGACCAACTGCCAGAGGAAGCGCTCCCGTTCGCGCAGCGCCTCCTCGGTCCGGAGCTGATCATCGATGTCATGGGACAGTCCGTACCATTGGAGAATGCGGCCTGTGACATCCCGAAATGGTTCGGCGCGCCCCTCCATCCAGCGATAGACGCCATCGGCACGACGCAGGCGATATCGCATCGAGAAGCGCTCGCCGGTGGCCAGAGAATGGCTGAGTGTCTGCTGCAATCCCGCTGCATCCTCAGGGTGAACGGACGTCCGCAAGATTCCTGCCAACCGGTCCGGCGCAATCTGCTCGGACGCGGCGTCATTCAGTCCGAAAAAGTCGATGAGGCGCTTGTTGAAGAAGCTTGGCTCGCCGTCCGGTTTCAGTTGCCAGAGAAAGCTCGGCACCAGATCGACCAACTGCATCAACTCGCGTTCGCGGTGACGCAATTCGGCCTGCGTACTCACAAGATCATGAATGTCGACGCTAACGCCGTACCAACGGAGAATAGCGCCGGTCTCGTCGCGCAGCGGATCCGCGCGGGTCTCGGTCCAGCGATAGGAACCATCCGCCCGAAGCTGGCGATATTTAATCCTGTAAGGCTTACCCGTCGCGATCGACTCCATGTAAGCTTTGATTGCAGCCTCGCGATCATCGGCATGAATCATGACGTTCAACGACATCGAACCGTCGGGCGCCGTAATCGTGTCCAGCGTCGCGCCCGTCACCTCGGTGAGATGTTTGTTGACGTACACAGGCCATCCCTTGTCCGTCGCGCTCCAGATGGAGGCTGGGACAGTCTCGATAAGTTGCTCGAGAAGACGCTCCCTTTCCCGGAGGCCTGCTTCGGTTCGCTTGTAGACGTCGATGTCGATCGAAGTACCGAACCAGCCGACGACGGCGCCGGAGCTGTCACGCACGGCGCGCGCAGAGCTGCGACCCCAAGCAAAAATGCCAGTCTTACGACGGATACGAAACTCCGCGTTGAGGGGCTCGCCCGTCCGGAGGCAGTGACGCCATTGTCGGGCTAGTTCATCATGGTCTTCTGGATGGACGATCTGCCCCCAGGCGATATCGCCCTCATCGCATGAGCGGTTCAGGTCTTCAGGCGTCAAACCCAGAGTGGCTTGAGCGAAAGCCGGCAGGTAAATCCAGCGTCCGTCCCGGTCCAGCGCCCAGCCATTACCAAAGAGATCTTCGATCGTTCGCGCCTTGGCGATGACATCGCCGGCGTCGTCACGAGATGGGCCGCGCTCCACGACTGCCTCATGCGGGTCCAGTTCCGGCACAGAGACACCCGGCTTAGTGGCAGGCTCCCAACGCGATCGTACCCAGCGATGCGAGCCATCAGGTTCGAGCTGACGATGCTGAAGAACCTGGGGCACACCCGTCCAGAGCGCCCGCGCCATGGCGTGCGCGACGCCAGTGCGGTCGTCCGGGTGAACGGCCTCGAACCGGGGCGCGCGCTGGATGGCAGCCTCGCCATTGCCATGCAGTACTTCGGCATCATCCCGTGCTGGATTATCTCGCAGATGGGCCGACGCGCCTTGCGCACAGGAACTCACCGTAACCGCGCAGACGGAAACCGCGATTGCCGCCAGCGGCAACCAGGTCGGCAACGATTCTGGCAAAGGCGTCCCATGGAGAAAAACAGTGACCACCAGGAGGAGAATGAGAACCGCCAGCGCCAATGCGATGTGCAGGGACGATCTGAGTTTCACATAGGTGGATAGCGCCGCGAGCGGGGCAATATACCCGTACATCGCACCCGTGAGCCAAGCGACGGCGATCCCGACTACGGATGCCATGATCGCGATCGCTACTCGATGATCCAGTCGTGCCGTCGCCATTCGACCGTCCTCGTCGAAAACATTGAGCCGCTCCGTCGGCATGTTCGCGCGGCCAGAGGACGTAGGCCGAACTCGCACCCAGCACGGAGCCACAGGTCATTCGGCACGCTAGCTGTGCGAAGCCTCCAGCGCACTTATGGAAATCCATGATCTGCGTGGAGTTTCGTGAGCGATGGGAAAGAAGGCTCAGGCGGGCGGCGCCAGCGAAAGTCCGCTGGTCTCGCATCGGCCATGAATCAGGTCGATGATCTCGTTCTTGGCTGATATCCCCATGGCAACGCTCGCGACCCGGAATTGCAATTCCACTTCGATTGCCACCGCGTCGATGGCTCTCAGAACGACGGTCGGCGGCGGATCTGCGACGATCCGGATACTGCTCTCGAGCACGGTCCGCATGGCCTCCTCGACAAAGCTCGGCCTCTGTCCGGCGGCGAAGCGCACGCCCAACGTGATCTGATGGGTTTCGTCGGGTCGGCTCAGGCTTGTCAGGCTCTGCCTTGCGAGCTGGCTGTTCGGCAGCACGACGATATTGTTCACCGCAGTCAAGAGGTTCGTGGAACGCCAGTTCGATTCCGTGACCCGTCCCGCCGTGCCGTCGCTCAACTGGATCCAGTCACCGATCGCATAGGCCCTGCCCAGCGTCAGAGCGATGCCTGAGAAAACGTCGCCCAGCGTATTCTGCAACGCCAGACCCAGGATGACCGCTACGACACCCGAGGTTGTCACCAGGGTGGCGATCGGCATGCCGAAGACGAAGCCCATGACCGACAACGCCACGCCGAGATAGATGACGGCAACCGCCATATCCATAATCAGATGCGCCTCACGCGGCTTGCGATTGAGACTGACATAGATGTGGATGAAGCCGATGGTCGTCCACGCGAGATGAGTCCACCAGAGGATCATGGCCGATTTCGAAAGCAGCGCGGTGAAGCCCTGTGTGTAGATGCTTTCGGGCTGAGCCGGAGCAATGTCTCCAACGTAGAGCACCAGGCTCATACAGAAGAAAAACAGGATCTGAACGATCAGGCGTGCTGTCGGTCGGTTGCTGCCTTGAAGGTGCCACACGACGACACCGGCAGCTCCGAGAACATTGAGGAGTACGATCGGCAGGAAATGGTCATCGCCGAACATGAGGCCCTCACCGAAATCTGCCGAACCCGTGGAAGTCAGAGCGTCGAACTGATCGGGCCGCCCATTGGGCGGCCCGTGAGCTTGTGGCTACTTTCGAGGTGCCGTCGCGAACCAGCGGTCGAAGTCGATCCGCCCCATGCGCGGATTGTTGTCGGAGACCAGCGAACCCGCGTCGAGCCGAGTACCGAAGTAGTGGGCCTCGGGGTCAGCAATGACCTTGCGAGTATCGCCAATCGCCTTGAGGTAGCGCTCGACGAAATCGCAGAGGCGCGCACGCTCCGGCCCGGCGATCTCGATGATTCCATTGGTCGGCGCCGCCAGGGCCGCTTCCGCAACGAAGTCCGCGACATCGTCGGAGGCGATCGGCTGGAGATTGCCTGTCGACAGCCGGGTCGTGTCGCCGGCAGTGCCTGCCTGCGCGATGCCGCCGAGGAATTCCATGAACTGAGTGGAGCGAAGGATTGTATAGGGGACTCCGGATTCCCGGACGATTTTCTCCTGCGCCACCTTAGCCCGGAGATAGCCGCTGTCCGGCAGCCGATCGGTGCCGACGATGGAGAGCGCCACATGGTGTTTCACACCGGCCTCTTCCTCCGCCTTCGTCAGGTTTCGGCCAGAAACCTGGAAGAACTCGAGCACCGCCTTGTCCTCG
This sequence comes from Allobosea sp. 05T433, assembly GCF_056396065.1. Taxonomy (NCBI): domain Bacteria; kingdom Pseudomonadati; phylum Pseudomonadota; class Alphaproteobacteria; order Hyphomicrobiales; family Alloboseaceae; genus Allobosea; species Allobosea sp. 05T433. Next base: position 49,600 of record NZ_JBFTKS010000032.1, read on the forward strand.
AAGGAGGGAGAGTTCGCGAGGTCGACGACCACTGAGGCGTTCTCAAGCGCCTTCTCCAGGCCTTCCCCGGTGATCGTATTCACGCCGGTGTTGGGCGCCGCGGCGACGACTTCGTGTCCGTGCTTGCGCAGGCGCTCCGCAGTCTTGGAACCGATCAGGCCAGTTCCACCGATGATGACGATCTTCATGTGATCTCTCCGTTCGCAGCCGCTCATGCGACGTGCCAATCGATAGGCATTGAGGGGAACCGACCTCGTCGAGGCCGGGCTTGTCGGCCGAACCGGGAGCGTCGTTTGTGGTGGGTGGCCCGGTCCGGCCGCGAACAGGAAGCGTTCAGTAGTCCCAGAAAACGGGCACCCAGCGGAAAGTGTCGCCATCCGCGGCCACACGTCCGACGGACGGGAATGGCAGGTGAGTGGCCACCAACTGTTCGCCGGTTTCCGCCAGTTCCGTCAGGAGACGGATGCGCACGCGGGCCGCCTCCTCAGGGTCGTGCTCGAAGCCGTTGTGCCAGTCGGGATGCTCGAAGCCGACCGCGAACACGGCGTCACCAGCGAATGTCAGCCGGTCGCCGCCCGAGGCCATGCGAACCACACTGTGGCCGGGGGTATGGCCTCCAGTTCGACGGGCGACGACGCCGGGGGCGACCTCATGCTCATCCTTGAACAACCGAAGCTGGCTGCGGTACTCCTTCGCGAACCGCTTGGCTGTTGCCCGGAGCGCGTCCGGGAAGCCCTGCGGCATGACGGCGTGGGTGAAGTCGGGCGCCTCCCAGAACTCGACCTCGGCGGCCGCAACGTGGATCCGAAGGTCCGGACGCATCCGCTCCTTGACCCCGTCGACGAGAAGCCCGCCGATGTGATCCATGTGCATGTGTGTCAAGACAACATCGGTTACGGACCCGAGATCGATCCCTGCCGCCTCCAGCCGCTTCACGAGTTGTCCGGCGCGCGGCAGGTTCAAATTCGGGTCCAACCCGAGCCCGGCATCGACGAGGATGGTCTGGCTGCCGCTCCGGACAACGACCACGTTCAGCGACCAATCGAACGCATCCGGCGGCAGGAACATGTCGTTCAGCCAAGCCGCCCGTTCGGTGGCGTCGGCGTTGTGTCCCAGCATCTTGGTGGGAAGCGGCAGAACTCCGTCGCTGATCACCAGCACGTCGATCTCGCCGACCCGCACGGCATAACGTGACGGAACTAGCTCTTCTGGACCCGGCTTCCCGGGACGCAAGGCGATGTCTAGGCTCATGATTATCTCCTGCTGATTACCGCTCTAATCACGGCTTGATTACGATGTATTAGAACGAATTGAATATCGATTGATCTTAGTGTTAGAAGATTCTATACTATATGATAGATAGATCATTGGAAATATAACGACTTGCTATGTGCTGATATTACGCAATATGAGCGCTACTAAAACTATTAAGGGCAGAGCCCAGGAAGGCCAACTTTTCGCGGGGGCAGGCATGGCCAAGGGTTCTCGCCCAGACCGAGATGGCGTGCGGATTTGGCTCCCCGCTGCCGCCGCCTAGCGCGACGCGGCCAGCTCGATCAGCGAGGCGACCCGCGCGGGATGAGAAATCATCACGACGTGCGAAGCTCCCTTGACCCTGACCGTCTTCACCGCCTGCGCACGCTGCGCCATGAACGCCATTGCCGCCGGCGGGATGTTCAGATCGCCCGTCCCGTAGATCGAGTAGGACGGCAGCGTCTTCCACGAAGGTGTGCCGGAGGGTTCCGCCAGTGCGGCTTCGGCGACGGGACGCTGCGTAACCGCCATCGCGGCTGCCTGGCGCCTCGGAACATCGGCAGCGAACTGGCTCGGGAACCTGTCCGGCTTGATGTAGAGATCGCGTCCTCCACTCACCAGTTCGACCGGGTGGATCGCGCTACTGAGAGTGCTTCCGGGAAATCTGCCGGTGAGCGACAGGCTGGATTCTCCTGTATCCGGCGCGAATGCGGCGACGTAGACCAGCGCCTTCACGTTCGGTTGCCCATTCGCAGCCTCCGTGATCACCGGGCCACCATAGGAATGGCCGACCAGCACAACGGGGCCGGCGATCGATCGGATGAGCGCTCCGACTTCCGCTGCATCGGCCTTTAGGCTCCGCAAGGGATTGGCGGCGGCGATTGCCCGGTATCCGCTCTTGTTCAACCGCGAGACCACGGCATTCCAGCTTGCGGATTCAGCAAAGGCGCCGTGGACGAGGATGATGGTCGGTCTGGCATGCGGCGCTGCATACAATGGCTGACTTGGCGCGCCGGCCAGTGCGGCTGCCACTGCGAATGTGAATGCGCTCGGTCTCATCTGCGTTCTCCTGTGTTCTCGGAGGGCGGCATGGCGAGGGTGCGCTTAGCGCGAGAGGACCGCCGCCAGTTCTGGGAATTCCCCGGGCAAGACGGGTTCTTACTTCCGGGATGGATTGCCGCGTGGGCAAGGCGAAGGGCAAAAGCGTCCTGCCGGCACGGGCCGCATCTCTGACGTTTGCAGCACAGCCTGTGGCGCGTTGCGCACTGCCCAGAAGGTCAGTACCAGTCCAAGGAGCGCCGGAAGCGTCACCGCTGGAAAGTCTCTTGGAATGACCGACGGAGAACAGATACCGACGGCAACCTCCCAAAAGTGAAACAGCGCGTGAGAGCAGAGCCATGCCGTCGCGGCCGCCCAGTATCCGACGCGGCGCTCCGGCAGGAGCAGACCCAAACCAAACGACACGCCCAGGAAGAGCTGAATCATCCCGATGTCGCGGATGAAGTGCTGGTTGAAGAAGCCCGTGTCGGTCACGCCCGGCACCAGTTCGTACCAGGCCAGCGGAGCAACGAGCATGAAGGCGCCGTTCAGGGACAGAAATATCCCGTTGAAGGCGACCATCGTCACGACGGCCGCTGCAACAGCGCGGTTTTGAGGCAGGACGGCCTTACCTGCGAAGACTTCTTTCATAGGTAGCTCCTCCCGAATGTGCGCCACGCCATGCAATCGAAATGAGTCCGAGAGGGCCGGCGGCGCGAAGACAGGACCGGAATTCTTCACATCGGAAGCTTGAGCCGCTATTGCCCTGACAGCAGCCTGCTCTCGATAAAAGTCGGTCCGACCTGTACATCTGCATAGGGATGACGGACCAAGGTCGTGCGCAGGGCTGCATGGTCGAGCGGTTTCGGCCGTTCGCCGCTCGCTTCGCGGCCTTTATCGATCCGCCAGTCGGACCGACAATTGTTCTGTTTTTTCCGGCCGAGATGGTTGTCGCTTGGAGCGGCGGACGAGCCCGATCTTGACCGCGACGAGCACCGGAGCCGCGACCACAAACAGCATCGCGACGGCAATGAACGCTGAGTCGAATGCGATCACGGTTGATTGCACGGTAACGGACTTTCCCAGCATGCTCCTGGCTCCTTGGGCGGCCGCCACTGGGTCGAGACCCTTTCCTGCGAGAATGGCGGCCACCGCCGTAAGGCGCTCGTTCACGGTCGGGATGCCCGAACTGATGTGCAGAGCGAATACGGTGGTATTGGCGGCGACGTTCCGGTCAATCAGCGTCTGGAGGGCGGCGACCCCGATAAGGCCGCCGAGCTGTCGCCCGGTATTGAAGATGCCGATGCCAGACGCAAGATTGTGACGGCGGAGATCGCCGAAAGCGATCAGCGTGATAGACAGGAACAGGAACCCGAGACCGAATCCGCGCAGCAGAACCGCCGGCATCATATCGGCGGTGCCGCTCTCGCTGGTCGATCCGGACAGCATCCACATCGCCGTCATCACCATGAGGATGCCGAAGGGCACCGTGGCGATCGGCGGAAGGCGACGAAACTGCATGAGCACGGCTGCCACGAGTAGTGCGGCGATGAAAAGCGCGCCGCTCGGGAGCAGGAGTTGTCCGGCATCTGTCGGCGTGAACGCCAGGACGGACACCGCGAAGGCGGGAATGAGATAGGCACTTCCGAAAAGCGCAGCGCCAGCTACAAAGCTGACCATGAAGGCGAAGAGGAAATCCTGAGATCGAAAGCAGCTAATATCGAGCAGACCTCGACGCTTCACCGCCGCCTGCTGCCCGATAAAGCCGACAAGGGAGGCCGCGCCGAGCCCGCTCAGCCATCTTATCCGTGGCTCTTCAAACCAGTCCCAGCGGCTGCCTTGGCTGAGAACATAGGCGAAGCAGAACATGGTGATCGAAATGAGAGCGACGCCAAGCCAGTCGAAAGGGCGTTTGGCGATGCTGGCGCTCTGCCGGTGTTCCGGGAGCAGGAGGATGCCGGCTCCCGCCAAGGCGATCGGAACGGCGCTGAAGAAGATCCAGTTCCAAGACTGATCGTCGAGCAGCCAGCCTTGGAGAGCGGGCGCTACAGTAGCGGGCGCAACGACTGCCCCAATGGCAAACAAGGCTTGAAGGACAGGCTGGTGTCGGCGCGGATAGGTGATGAACAGCAGCATCTGCCCCGCAACCAACAGAGTGCCTCCGGAGAAGCCCTGAGCGGCCCGCAGCGCCACCAGCAGGTCCAGCCGAGTGGTGACAGCGGCCATGGCGCAGGCCAATCCCATCAGGAGAGTCGATCCTATCACCAGGCGATGTGGCTCAACGCGACTTGAAAGCGCATGGGCGGTCATGAAGGCGATCAGCTTAGATGTCGTGTAGGCAACGTCGAGCCACGCGAACTCGTCGGGCGTGGCGTGAACATCTCCGATGATGTCACTTCGCCCCAGCGACAGGACGGTGCCGGTGATCGCTTCCGTCAGCGTCGTCAGAACGATGCCCACGACCAGAAGCGCGTCGGATACGGCGCGGTTGCGAGTGGACACAATTCGAGCCTGCGACAGGGGAGCGGGCTCGGTCACGACGGGCTCGACAGGTCGATCGCAACGCGCGCCGAGAGGCCCGGTACGAGGCGGCCGGGCGGCGGATGGTCGAGAAAACGGATCTTGACCGGGACGCGCTGCACGACGCGAACGAAATTCCCGGTCGCATTGTCCGCGGGCAGCAGGCTGAATGCTGAGCCGCTGCCTGGGGCGAAGCTGTCCACGACACCGTGGAAGGCCTCGTCAGGATAGCCGTCGATCGTGATACGCAGCCGCTGCCCGGGCTGAATGCGCGCGATCTGGGTCTCCTTGAAATTTGCCACCACCCACAGATCGGCGATGGGCACCAAGTCTAGGAGCGCGACACCGGGCGCGACGAGCCTTCCGACACGGACCTGCCGATTGCCGATCACGCCATCGATCGGTGCACGGACGACGGTGTTATCCAGATCGATCTGCGCCAGTTCCTGTGTTGCCTGCGCCTGCGCGACAGCGGCTACCGCGGCCTCGCGCTGGGCGGCCAGAACAACGAGACGCTGTCGCTGCGCTTCCTCCGTTGCCGCCGCCGCCGACACGCCTGCCTCGGTCCGCGATCGCGCGGCCTCCGCTTCGTCGAGTTGCGCTTGGCTGACCGCACCACGATGGATGAGTTCGCTACGGCGATCCCAAGCCCGCCTTGCCAGGCTCAGCTCCGCCTCGGCCGATCGGTTCTGCGCCACAGCTTGCCTGATGAAGGCCTGTTGGAGTCGGGTCTCAGCATCGACATTCGTGACACGCGCTTGGGCTGCCTCGAAATTGGCGACCGCTTGTGCCAACCGGGCGCGATAGTCTCGGTCGTCGATACGGAACAACACGTCGCCCGCGCGCACGGCCTGATTGTCTCCCGCCTCGACGACAGTGACATAGCCAGCGACCTTCGGCGCAAGCGATGTCACGTCTCCCCTGACATAGGCGTTATCCGTAAAGGCCTCGTCGCTTGAGCTGGTTCGCACCCAGCCGCCGGCGGCTGCTGCCACGGCAACGAGGCATAGTGACAATCCGGCGATTTTTTTCTTCCTGGACAGCGTCACGGCGCAATCTCCGGTAATGATCGTTACCATTGACCTTTATGGTAATAGGAATTACCGGTCAATGACGTGTTTTTTGGGAAGGACCGTGAAGTCCCGTGAATGGATCGAAAGAAGAGCAATCGAGCATGCGACGTGAGGCGCTGCTCAGAGCGGCGGCCGAGGAGTTCTTCGAGCGCGGCTATGTCGCGACGAGCATCGACGCGATCATCCAGCGCGCCGGCGGATCAAAACGCAACATCTACAATGAGTTCGGCAACAAGGAGGGCCTCTTTCTCGCCCTTGTGGAGGCGAACGCTGACGCGGCTCTCGCCTCCTTGGAGCTGGACGAAATCGATAGCCGCGACCTGCGTGAAACGCTGACCAAATTCGGCCTGCATCTTCTCGCCGTCTACATGTCGCCAACGCTGATCGGCATCTACCGTACCATCGTTACCGAGGCGACCCGCTTCCCCGACCTCGCCAAGTCCTTCTACGAGCGCGGCCCGGGGCGCACGACATTGCGGCTGGCAGTCGTGCTCGAAACGGCCAAAGAACGCGGCGAGATCAAGTCTGACGACACCCTCCGGCTGGCAGGCCATTTTGTCGGTATGATCCGCGACAATCTGCATCTGCAAGTCATCCTCGGCCTGCGCGCCCCGCCATCGGTTGCTGAGGCTCGGGAAGCCGTGGTCTCGGCCGTCGAGGTCTTCCTGAACGGCGCGGTCTCGCGAAACTCTACGTAGCTGTCCGCCCCAGTGAATGCGCGTTCCGACCTTGGCAACGCTATCCGGTCCACCGAGCGCACGCTGTTCGGCATGCATTTCGCTGGTACGAAACGCCTCGCGTATGTCGTGCACGGTCTGAGCATCCCGCTTCATCACCATTTGGATCAGCGTGTCAGCCAGAAGTTCTTCAAGCGTCGGCTCGGAAATCTCGCACATGTTCACCCCGATCGTGATTTTGAGGGGAACTCCGAGGCGGCCGATCAAAGCCGCCTCGAATAATCGTCGCGCATAGCGGCCAGGGCTACTTGAGCGGAGCGGGGCGAGCACTGCGTTTCGCGAGGATCTGGGTCGCCGCGATTGCCGCGATGCAGAGCCCCATCACCACATGTGTCCACATCGGAGCGGCAACGGCTCCAAAGCCCAACACGAAAGGAGCAATCACCGCCCAGGAGCCCAGGATGAGATTGTACCGAGCGGCGCCATTCTCATTTCGGTATAGTGCGATCGCGGAAAGGCACGCGATCAATCCCCCGGTGATGCCCGCGTTCCATGCTGCCAGCGGCGACCCGGCGAACGCCATAGAAGCGCAAGCCAAGCTGACTCCGAGGATCAAGTTGGTCCACTCAAGACCCTTGCTCGGCACTTCGTTCTTCATTTCAGTATCCTCTTTGCGAATTTTGGGAACCAAGAAAACAATTAGGTGCCCAATACGCAAAGTCTGATGATTTCCGGCGCCAAATCACGCTAGCTTATTTGAGAAATAACTTCAATGTTAAGACAGGAATCATGTTATATAGATGCGCATTATCCTCTCACTCTGATGAGTCAGATATATACCTTTGGATATGTGGGTGTAATTCTTATAGCGCGAGCATTAATCCATGCCCGGCGTGCGATAATGGCGTCAGGAGAATGGCCTGCGTGTGCTTACTCGATGGCTCGCCAAAACGCTGTTGGACAGTCGACCATGTCCGGCCCTTGCCCGTCACACAGTCGGTTGCAAGACGCCACCGAACAAGACCAGCTTGTCGGGGCCCGAAACCAGTGGCTCCTCGCCGTGGCCTACGGCACATCGGCGCGCAGTTTCGACGTCGAACCCGAGCGCAGCCTATTGAAACCAGCTTAGGCCATTCTGTCGACGCCCGTGGTGGCCGTCCTGCGGTCTACGATTGTGCCGTCGGGCGAATAGAAGAACTTGGCGCCGCTCGCTATCTGGTCGGAGTTGACGCCCTCCTTCGTGAGTTCCTTCCACAGGGCCGTCTTGTTCAGGGCAACAGTTGGGTTCTGCAACTCGGCATCGCCCTGATGGCGGGCGATGATCGCGTTGATAAGCTTCTGCTGGTCGGCCGAGGGGATTGCGACGTAGCCGCGCTCGTTCGCTGGGATTAACATTTGGATTGCAGGGTAATCGCCCGAAGCTTCCTGCTGGGCTTGATAAGCGAGCAAGTCGTCCTTGAACTCCTTGAGCTCCGCATCCGACGGCGATTTTTGCGCTTGGTTGGGCAGCGGTTGCGCCGACGGGCTCGATGGAGCCTTCGCTCCATTACCTTGCGCTGAGCCGAGGTCATAGGCGGGCCTATTGGGAAGGTAAGGTGAGCCGAACCCGGTAACGTTCATTTCCAACCCCATGCAACTCTCTTTGGCGTGGATCAGCAATCGCCGTGCCGTCAGCAGTCTCCGGGCAAGCTCGAAAAAAGCGAGCATTTCCTATCACATAGGGCAAGGGCGCAGTCTTCAAACATCCTTGGCGGCGGCAAATTTTGCTCCGCAATCGGCAATGGTTTCCCACCGTAAAGTAGAATTAGAGCGCCAACCTAAGAGAGATGGCTTGTGGGTCGGTGTGGCTGGTAGGCTCGCGATGCTATCGCCATTCAATAAAAGGCCTCAGCATTGCAGCTCACTTCTGGTGCCTGCTGCGCCGAGGTAAGACCGGACGCAGTTCAAGGATACCCTTAGGCTTTAAGTCGCGCGGTAATCGCATGCAGGTTGAATGTCCGCTTCTCGGCGAAAGCCCAGCTTCCGCTTCTGTGAAGGGTTTCGGATGCCGGCCCAGGCGGCGGGCTTGGTCCGGGCTGAGGGCCGGCGTTCGAAAGCCTCCAGGGGAGGAAGCCGCGGCCCGGGGCTGTGCTATGGGGATTTCGCCGCGCGGCCTGGATTGTGGGCTTGCGCGCGGGA
>NZ_JBFTKS010000033.1:0-54434 GCF_056396065.1 Allobosea sp. 05T433
CAAAAAGATCGGGTTGTTGGGKCTCCGGCCGCCCGTTGATACGGGATGACGGAGAGCGGTCTTCCGGTCAGGCTCCATCGATCCAACCGGTCAGGAGGCCTGCCATGGAGCTGTTCGTCGGTCTTGATGTGTCTGTTCGCACCACCAGCGTCTGCGTCATGGATGCGGGCGGCAAGCTGATCCGGGAGAGCAAGGTCGAGAGCGAGCCGGAGGCGATCGACGGCGGGCTCTATGACCCCGCGGTGGGCGCTTTTGCTTGACTCCTACCGCCCCAAAAGAGAAGGCCCGCCAAACCGGCGGGCCTTGGATCAGGTCGGTGCAAAAGCAACGATCAGATGAAACTGACGTTCGCAGCTTCCGGGCCCTTCTTGCCGGCGCGGATCGAGAAACGCACGCGCTGCCCGTCCATCGGCGGCTGCAGGCCGCTGCGGCTCAGCGAACTGACATGCAGGAACACATCCGGTCCGCCATTGTCAGGCGCGATGAAGCCGAATCCGCGATCGGAGTTGAAGAACTTGACGGCACCGTCATAGGGCCCTTCCATCGGGGCGCTGTTGCGATCGCCGAAGCCGCCGCGATCGCCGCGGTCGTAACCACCGCCACCGTAGCCACCACCACCGCCACCATAACCACCGCCGCCGCCATAGCCGCCACCACCGAAATCGTCACGCGGCGGGCGCGGCGAGAACGGGCGCGGAGCACGCTCGCCACGCGGGGCGGCGGGCGTTGCGGTCGAGGCGTCGATCTCGTGCACGGCCACGACCTGAAGACCGCGGCGGCCTTCGCCGAGATCGGCAACGATCGTCGCACCCGGCTGCAGATCCTGCGGATCGAGCGGACCGATGGACGAGACATGCACAAAAACGTCGCCGGATCCGTCGGCAGGAGACGCGAATCCGAAGCCCTTCTCAGGGTCGAACCACTTGATCTTGGCTTCGATATTTTCGTGGGTGACGAAGGGAGCGGGAGCCGAGGGCTTACGACGATCGAACATGCGAGCTTCAAAAATCAGTGACCGGGAAGCGACAATCTAGCGCAAGCCGCGCCCGCCGTCATGGGGGGCGGAGCAGCTAAATTTTCGCCCTCATCCGGCTTCGCTGCAGCGGATAGTCTGCACCTTTTTGGGCATCTCGCCAATGGCCGGAACGAACTGTCCGGTCGCGGCATCGAGCACCATCAGCACGCCGGTCGCGACGGCGAAATAGGCACCGTGCAGCTTCAGCCGGCCCTTGCCCTCGAGGATGCTGATGCAGGGAAACGTCCGCAGATTGGCGAGAGATTGCTGGATCGAGGCCAGCGCCAGGCGCTCGACATAGGTTTCCAGGTCCTCGTTGCGGCCGCGGCCGCCGCTGCGCTGTGCTGCCGGATTGATCAGCGTGATCCATTTTCCGATGAAATCGCCGGGCGAAAGCGGCCCCTGCGCATCATCGGCAAAGGCGCGGATGCCGCCACAGCGGCCATGGCCCATCACGACGATATGCTCGACCTTCAGCGCCTGAACGCCATATTCGAGCGCGGCCGAGGTGCCGTGCAGCTGATCGTCGGGCGAGAATGGCGGAACCAGATTGGCGACGTTGCGCACCACGAACATTTCGCCGGGGCGCGCATCGAAGATGGTTTCGGGCGCGACACGCGAGTCGCAGCAACCGATCAGCATGATCTTGGGAGTCTGGCCGCTTTCGGCGAGCTCCTCATAGCGGCTCTTCTCGCGCGAGAAACGTTCGTCGAGGAAGGCGCGATAGCCTTCCGTGAGCCGCTCAGGAAAAGACTGGGGTGTGTCCATTGCCCTTGTTCGGACAGGAACTGGCCGCCTTCGTCAAGAGATTTGTGCAGCGCGGGAGGAGCGAAGAGCCCCTAGCCCGCCGCAAGAAGCTGTTCCAGCCGCACCGCGAGCAGGTCGGCTTCCCCCGCAACCAGCAGAGTCTTGAGCCGCGCCGTGCTTCCGGCAGCCAATGTCACGGCGGAACGGGAGACCGACAGGCTGCGCGCCAGCAAGGCGATCAGCGCTGCATTGGCCTCCCCCTCGCTGGGCGCGGCCCGCACCCGTGCCTTGAGCACGGCACGGCCGTCCGCGAGGACCTCGATGCCGTCGACCCCGTCGCGCCCACCGCGCGGGGTCAGCCTGACGCTCAGCCGCAATCCCCCGGGCGTCGCCGTCCAGGGAACGGCCATCTCAGAATACGGCAGGGTACAGATAGCGCTCGATCACGCGCTCGATGAAGAAGATGATCAGCAGCAGGATGATCGGCGAGATGTCGATACCGCCGAGATTGGGCAGCATGTTCCGGATCGGCCTGAGCACCGGCTCGGTCACCCGATAGAGGAAATCCCAGACCGAGGAGACGAACTGATTGCGGGTATTAACGACGTTGAAGGCGATCAGCCAACTCAAAACCGCTGATATGATGAGGAGCCAAGTGTAGATGTTCAGCGCGAGCATCACCACGTCGAGAACGGCACGCATCGACATTCCTCTTGTCGTCTTCAGGCTGGTGACGCGGAAAGATTTCGCCATCGCCGAAAAACTCCCGGCGCAGGCGATTGACATTCACGCGACGCAAGGCCTAGAAGGCCAGCGCCTTGGGGCTGTAGCTCAGATGGGAGAGCGCTGCAATCGCACTGCAGAGGTCAGGGGTTCGAATCCCCTCAGCTCCACCAGGCTTTTCCTGGTGGAATAAAGCTAGAAGAAACAAGGGCCTGACGCAGCCGCCGTCACGGCGCGTGCACATGGGCGCTCCTGGTTCGCCAGCCAGCTTTTTCGTTGCCTCTTCCCGGCCAATGGGTGACTGCCCGATTGCTTCATCAATCTGCTCCGCAGTCCTGCCGACGCTGGCGGGATGACAGGGGGAGCGTAGCTAACTTCGAACGCTCCAGCTGGACCGGCCTCCCCAAATCCCCGAACCAAGTATCGAGCGTCATTGGGCAGGAAGCCACCCGTCGCGTGTCCAGATCGACCGCCGCAGAGTTGCCGCAAGTCCGCGTATTTTGGAGCCTGGGGTAGTTGAGCCTAGGATCAGGAGTTGTTGGCGTCCCCGCGAGCAGGTTTATCAGCTGATGGAGGCCAGATTGTCTTGGCAAAGGTGTCTTGTTGCAGCCGGTATCATCCTGCTGTCTGCCGGGATTGCGGGATGCACCACCACGGACGACGCTTCCGCGGAGGCAGCGAAACCGCTCGCTTACTCCAGCGAACAGCCCGTTGACGCGCAACCGGGCTCGGTCCGCGCGGGAATCGACCGACTTATCGAACGACATTCCGCGCATTACGAACTCCCTGCGGATTGGGTCCGTCGAATCGTCAAGCGCGAAAGCAACTATCGCCCCACCGCCCAGAAGAATGGCCATTTCGGCCTGATGCAGATCAAACACGCGACGGCGCGAACCATGGGTTATGCCGGCCCGGCGGCCGGGTTGCTCGATCCCGAACTCAATCTCACCTATGGGCTCAAATATCTCCGGGGAGCCTGGCTCGTTGCCGATCGCGACCAGACCCGCGCCGACCGCTACTATCGCAACGGGTACTATTACGATGCCAAGCGGAAGGGGCTTCTCGAAGCAACCGGTCTCGGCAAGGACCGTACGCGGCTAGCCAAATCCCGCCACGCGACGGACAGAGTTCCCGAGGCTCGTTAGCGAAGCTAGGCCATGCGACTGAGGACGTCCGTCACCCGCCGTTCTCGCGCCCGGACGGGCCTGCGCACGTCTGAGATCGTTCTCGGACACTGAGAGGCAGGTGCATCGGTAGACCTATTGGAACATCGGGGTCGATCTCCCGTTCAGCCACCAGTGACCAACAGCGCGCACCTTCTACTGCTGAGTGGATGAAACGTGGCCGAGGAAAACCAATTCATGCGTCCGATCGCGCCTCTCGCCCCCTCTCGGGCGGCGCCCGCTCGGGCGATCGATGGTGGCCTTGGCAATGTTGCCATTGGCGCTTTGATCGTGACGGCGCTCTATCTCGGGCGCGATGTCTTCGTTCCGATTGCTCTCGCAATCCTGTTCAGTTTTGTTCTCGCGCCACTCGTCAAAGGGCTCCAGAAACTTCGGGTTCCCCGTTCGCTCGCCGTCATCACTGTCGTTCTCATCGCCTTCGCGGCGCTCGGCGCCTTGACCGTGGCAATGGTCAACCAGGCAACCCAGCTCGCCGGAGAGCTCCCGGTCTATCAGAGCACGATGCGGGAGAAGATCGCTTCGCTGCGGGGGGCCGGCCCAGGCAGCGGTGTCCTCTCGCGCGCGGCGGACGTACTGCAGGATCTGGGCAAGGAGCTCGATAGGCCAAAGAAGGACGCTTCGCCGTTGGACCCGACGGTCCGCCCCCCGGACGCGCGGCCGATCCCGGTCGAGGTTCACCAGCCAGAGCCAGGTGCGCTGGAGACACTGCGAGCCTTTCTCACTCCCCTCATCCATCCGCTCACGACGACGGGTATCGTCCTGATCTTCGTCGTTTTTATCCTTCTGCAGCGTGAGGATCTGAGGAACAGGTTCATCCGGCTGACAGGAACCTATGATCTTCAGAAGACCACAGCCGCATTCGACGACGCCGCTCGCCGCCTCAGCCGGCTGTTCCTGACCCAGCTTGTCCTCAATGCCGGCTTCGGTCTCGTCATCGGCACCGGGCTCTGGATGATCGGCGTCCCGAGCGCCCTGCTCTGGGGCATTCTCTCGGCGATCCTTCGCTTCATTCCCTATCTCGGCGCCATCCTCTCCGCGATTTTCCCAATGGTGATCGCTGCATCCGTCGATCCCGGCTGGACCATGCTGGCCTGGACAGCCGCGCTGTTTCTGGTTGCCGAGCCGCTCGCCGGTCATGTTGTCGAACCGCTGGTCTATGGCCGCTCGACGGGGCTTTCGCCTGTCGCGATCGTCGTTGCGGCCACGTTCTGGACGTGGTTGTGGGGGCCGATCGGGCTGGTCCTTGCGACCCCGCTGACGGTTTGCCTCGTGGTCCTGGGCCGTCATGTCGAGCGGCTTGAGTTTCTCGATGTCCTCTTGGGAGATCGGCCAGCACTGTCCGCTCCCGAGATCTTCTATCAGCGTGTGCTCGCCGGGGATCCCGCTGAGGCAGCAGACAAGGCCGAAGAGGTTCTCAAGGAGCGCTCCCTCTCCGTCTACTATGACGAAGTCGCCCTGGAAGGTCTGCGTCTGGCAGCCAGCGACGCGGCGCGCGGCGTCCTTGATGCGACACGACAGGCACGGATCCTGGAAACCGTGCGGGAAGTCGTCGATGACCTCGCAGACCATGATGACCGCAATCCTGCAGTCGGAGAAACGACCAACGACCCCGAGGCAGAAGCAGCAATCGCAGAAACTGACGAGGTCGAAAGTTCAGCCGACCTGCCGATGCTGGCATCGGAAAACCTGGGGAAGGCCTTCCGCGGTGAAGACCGGGTGGTTTGCGTCGCCGCCCAATCGGAGCTCGATGAGGCTGCTGCCCTGATGCTGGCGCAGATCCTCAGCAAGCATGGGCTCCCGGCCCGCGTACTGCCTGCAGACACGCTCTCGACGAATAACCTCGCCGCGCTGGCAGCGGATCAACCCGCCCTGATCTGCCTGTGCTATCTCGACGGCACGAGCTCCGCTCATATGAAATACGCCATCAAGCGCCTGCGCCGCAGGCTGCCATCCACGATCATCATCCTCGGCAGCTTGTCGCCAGCAGCGGGCTCGGCGGCCCAACTCAAGACGGCGGTCCTCGCCGACGAGGTCGAAACGAGCCTTCGCGGCATGAGCAATGCCTGCTTGACGCACGCGATGCGCAACACAGACACCTCCATGGCCAAGGAGTCGAGTGTGCCCGACATCGGAATGTCAGGAAACTTGGCGACCATGTCCGCCGGACATTCGAGCTAGGACAGGCCTACGCTATCGCACCGAGCACGCTCCCCTATAGTCGTGGCGATCGTCCATCAGTGAGCGGAACCATGCGCGTTGCAATCGTTGGAGCAGGAGCGATCGGCGGGGTTGTTGCCTGGCATATGACCCAGGCGGGTCAGCGGCCCGTTATCATTGCGCGCGCTGAGACCGCTGCTCTGCTCGCAACGGAGGGCCTGACGCTCCAGTCTCCCTCAGGGACCGAAACCGTGGCGGTGCAGGTCGCCGCCGATGCAGCCTCCGCAGGGGTCCAGGATCTCGTTCTGGTCGGGTTCAAGGCTCATGACTGGGCGAGCGGTCTCGATTCGATCCGGCCCCTGATCGGGCCATCGACGATCGTTCTGCCGATGCTGAACGGCATTCCCTGGTGGTATCTGCAAGGTCTGGGAACGCAGTTCGGCGACCGGAGGCTGGCATCGGTCGATGCGAGCGGTGCGATCGAGACCTCCATTCCAGCCGGTCAGGTTCTCGGCTGCGTCGTCTATATCGGTGCAAACCGGCCCGCGCCGAACGTCATCGCCTGGAACGGCAGAAAGCGTCTTGTTGTCGGCGAGCCATTGAAGCCGCATGACAGCCGGCTGGCAGACGTCGTCGCGTTGTTGAGAGCGGGCGGGGTCGATAGCGAGCAGAGCGCAGATATCCGGACTGAGGTCTGGCAAAAGCTGCTCGGCAATGCAGCCTATAATCCGCTTTCGGCCGTGACCGGGGCGACGGTCGACAAGATCGTGGGAGATCCTGCGGTCAGGGCCGTCGCAAAGTCGATCATGGCGGAGTGTGTCGCGGTTGCCGCCGCGCTCGGGGTCGAGAATCTGCCAGAGCTTGAGGCACGCCTCGAACTCCCTCCGACATTGATCGGTGTGAAAACCTCGATGCTGCAGGACATGGAGGCGGGGCGCCCGCTGGAGCTTGGCGCCATTGTCGGCGCTGTTGCGGAACTCGGTCGCAGGACGGGCGTGCCAACGCCGCTGATCGAGTGCGTTGGCGCCCTGGCGGCCAATGCCTGGCAGCAGCGATGGGGACAATGATCGGGGCGAGGTCAGAACATTATCCGCCTGTGATGATCTCGACCATGCGCGCTGCCAGGTGAGACAGCGGGCGGCTGCGGGCGGTCATCATGCATATCGTGATCGGGATGCGCGGCGTGATCTGCAGTTGGGCGAGGCCATCGAAACGTTGCGCCTCGAACAGCATGCTGTCGACGAGTGAGACATCGCCATCCCGGGCCAGCAAATGCGCGACGGTGATGCTGTAGGGCGCCGTCATGAAAGGGGCGTAGACGAGCCCGGCCTCTTCGTGCGCCTTGGCGATCAGCCAGCCGAGCGGCGACGATTCCCGATCGAAGCAGAGCAACCGGCGCCCCGCGAGTTCGGCAAGATCGACGCTGCCCTGCGCAGCCAGAGGATCATCCTTCCGGACCAGGGCAACGATCGAGCCTTCGGCTAGCGGCGTCAAAGCAATGTCGTCGCTCACGCGCGGCGAGAACATGAAGCCGATATCGGCCGTCCCGTTCGAAAGCTCCGCGACCGGATTGCCCATGATGAGCTCAGCACGTGCGTCGGGATGCGTCGCCAGCAGCTTGCGCAGGGCCCCTGCAACCAGTCCCTGTCCGATGCTGGGCGTCGCGGCGATGCGCAGTGGCAAGGCGCGCCCGGCACGCAAATCCGCGACGGTTTCTCGCAGATTGCACCATTCGCTCTCGACCGCGTCGAGGCTCGCCATCAGTTCCCGCGCTTCGGAGCGCAATACCAACCTGCCGTCGCGCCGCTCGAAGACCGGCACACCAAGGCTTGCTTCACTCCTCGCCACGATCTTGCTGATGGCCGATTGCGTCAGGTTGAACGCACGTGCGGCCTCAATCGTCGTGCCCAAGCGATGCACCGCAAGCAGGATGCCGGCCTGGGTCGGCGTGAGTTCGCTCATGGGGCGCGCTCCATCAAGCAGGCGAGCAGGACCTGCCCGGAGTGCTGCAGGTGGGAGCCTTCCCGATGATGCGCATAGGCGATGACGGCCGGGCTCGCGCGCAGCGGCCGCACGGCCAGCCCCTCGGTCAATCCGCTGCTGATCACGAAACCATCAACGATGGCGACGCCGCAGCCCTCGCGCACGAGATGGCAAGCCGAGTCGGTATGACGGACGGTGATCGAGATCCGCGGTGCAAGGCCCGCTTTGGTCAGAGCCTGCTGGAAACTGTCGGCGCTGCTGAAACCATCCGGCCCATAGCTGATCAGTCGACGCCCCGCGAGGTCCTCGAGGCCGATTTCGTCTCGCGCAGCCAATGGATCTGTCTGAAAAAACACGCAGACAAGCGGACTTTCCTGCAGCGTGATATTCCGCAGCCCTTCGTTCGGCAGGGGCCCGTAGGTGATTGCGAGATCGGCATCTCCCGCCGCCAGATGGGCGGCGACATGATCGAACATGATCTCGACAGGTGCCGCATCGCCGATGGCGCGTCGGGCTGCCGTGATCGCGGGCGGCAGGATGCTGTGGGCCAGTCCCGGCACCGTCACGATCCGGAGGCGGTCGACCATGCCGACCCGCATCATGTCGGCCTCATGGCGAGCCCGCCTGAGCGCCGCGAAAGCCGGCTGCGCCCGCTGGGTCAGGGCCTGCGCCTCAGGCGTCGGCATCAAGCGGCCCTGCAAGGTCGTGACGAGGTTCAAGCCGAGTTCGAACTCGGCAAGCCTCAACGCCTTGATCACGGCGGACTGGCTCATCTCTAGCCCTTGCGCCGCCTCACCGGTCCCGCCGAGCCGGACGAAGGCGTCGAGGACCTGCAGTGAGGCGAGCTTCATGACGCACCCTATTCCAACTGGTTGAAGATCTTGCCAAATCTTTCATTAGCAAGACTAGGAGGCCCATGAAAGGATGCCGGCCGTTGTCGGCATAGAACCGGCACCACAGGGGATCGCGATGACCAGATTTCGTTCGATGGTTTCGGCTGCCGCGCTTGCGCTCGCCGTGATGACGCCTGTGATGGGCGGCCTTGCTTCCCCCGCCCTTGCCAAGGGTATGTTGAGACTGGCGCAGACGCAGGATCTCGTCTCGCTCGATCCGATCGCCACCAGCGACAACGCTTCGATCTTCGCGCAACTGCTGATTTTCGACACACTGCTCCGCCCGAGCAAGGATGCCACCAAGCTCGAGCCTGGCCTTGCCGAGAGCTGGCAGGTCAGTGCCGACGGCACGACCTACACATTCAAGCTGCGCGAAGCGAAATTCTCCGACGGTACCCCGGTCACGTCCGCAGATGTGGCGTTCTCACTGAAGCGGGCCGGCAGCGATGCGAGCAACTGGAAGCGCTTCTTTTCGGGCATCGAGACGATCGAGACGCCGGATCAGCGCACGGTGATCCTCACGCTCAAGAAGACCTTCACGCCGCTTCTGAACAACCTGGCCTTGTTCTCTTCCGCCATCCTGCCGCAAAGGGCTTTCGAGGCGGCGCCCGACCGCTTCTTCGAAAAGCCGATCGGCTCGGGCCCCTTTACGGTTGCAGCATGGAATAAGGGCCAGGGTCTTTCGCTGAAGAAGAACGCATCCTACTGGCAGGCCGGCAAGCCCGACCTCGACGGCGCCGAGCTCCTTGTCATTCCCGAAGGCAACAGCCGCGTCCTGAAACTGCAGGCTGGTGAGATCGACGTCGCCTTGGAAATCCCGCTCAACCAGTTGCAGAGCCTCAGCCGTTCGGGCGCGATCAAGACTGCTGTTGCCGATGTCCTGCGCAGCGACTTCGTGATGATGAACACGAAGAAGAAGCCCTTCGACGATGTCCGTGTCCGTCAGGCGCTGAACTATGCCGTCGACAAGGAAGGCCTGGTCAAGGCGCTGCTCTATGGAACCGGCAAGGTCGCGAACTCGCCGATGCCGCCCATGGCCTATGCCGATTCGACGCTGAAGCCCTATTCCCACGATGTCGCCAAGGCGAAAGCCCTGCTGAAGGAAGCCGGCTATGCGGACGGCTTCAAGACCTCGCTGTTGATCCACTCGGGACGTCCGCTGCACCGCCAGCTCGGACAGGCGATGCAAAGCGCTCTGGCGCAGGTCGGGGTGACGGCCGAGATCAAGCTGGTCGAAGGCGGCACGCATTGGTCGACAACCAAGGCGGGCGACTACGAGATGGCGGTTTCCTACGCGTCTAGCGACACGATCGATCCCGATCAGCTCGCCGGCTTCCTGATCGTCAATCCCGAGCGCGCCAATGCCTACCACACGGAATGGAAGAGCGAGCGGGTCAACGAGCTCTACGAAAAGGAGCGCGTCACGGCCGATGGTCCGGAGCGCGGTGGGATGTTCAAGGAGATGATCAAGCTCGCGCATGAGGGCGCGCCGTCGGTCTTCCTGTTCTATCCCGGCACGTCCTACGCCTATCGCAGCAATGTCGAAGGCTTCGAAGTGCTTCCGACCTCCAATTTCCGCCTGGAGGACGTCAAGCTGAAGTGAAGCGCCGGCGGCCCCGCAGGGCCGCCTCTTCTTTCAGAAGCTCATCATGGTCGGTTACATCTTCAAACGGCTGTTCCAGCTGGTGCCGGTGCTGCTTGGCATCACGCTGGCCTGCTTCTTCCTGCTGCGCGCGCTGCCGGGGGATCCGGCAACGCTCTTGCTMGGGGCGCGCGGCGGCCCTGAGGAAGTTGCGCTGCTGAAACAGCGCCTCGGGCTCGATCTGCCGCTCTGGCGGCAATATTGGCTGTTCCTCGGCGATATCGGTTCAGGGACCCTCGGCCGTTCGGTGGTGCACGGCCGCGCGGTCTCGGAACTCGTGCTCGAGCGCCTGCCGGCGACGCTGTGGCTCGTCGCCTATTCAACCATCATTGCCGTCATCCTCACCGTTCCTCTTGCCCTGCTCTCGGCGGTCGAGCGGGACAAGCCGGTGGATGTCCTGATCAAACTCGTCTTCACCATCCTGCTCGCCATCCCCTCATTCTGGCTGGGGCTGGTCCTTGTCGTCATGCTGGCGATCTGGGTGCCACTGTTCCCCACCTCCGGGTACGGGGACGGCTTTCTTTCGCGGCTGCATCATCTGACGCTTCCCGCCCTGGTGATTGCCCTCGCGACGGCATCGCTGACGATCCGCAGCCTGCGCAGCGGCATCCTGAACGTGCTCGGCTCGGATTATGTCACGACGGCCCGGGCCAAGGGTAATGGCACCAACCGCACGATGCGCGTGCACGTCCTGCCGAATGCCCTGATCAGCTCGATCTCGGTGCTCGGCGCACATACGAGCTGGATCATCGGTGGCACGGTCGTGATCGAAACGGTCTTCGCCCTGCCCGGGCTCGGCTCGCTCTTCGTTGAATCGATATTCGCCCGCGACTACCCGATGATCCAGGGGCTGACCATCGTCTTTGCCGTGCTCGTGGTCCTGATCAACCTGGCGACGGATATCGCCTACGCGCTGGCCGACCCGCGCATCAGGCTGGATTGAACCATGACGCGACTGCGCCGCCTCAATCCGACGCTGCTGATCGGCCTCGTGATGCTCGCCCTGCTGAGCCTGTTCGTCGGGCTGGGGCAAGTCTGGACACCGCATGATCCCTTCCTCATCGACTACGGCAATACGTTGCAGCCGCCCTCACTCGGCCACTGGTTCGGCACGGACGATCTCGGGCGCGATGTCGCCTCGCGGGTCATGGCGGGCGGTCTCGTCGATCTGAGGGTGGCACTGATCTGTGTCGCGGCGCCGGCCATGTTGGGCGCGGCGATCGGTGCGCTCTCCGGCTATGTCGGTGGCCGCGTCGATACCGTGATCATGCGTATCACCGACATCTTCTGGGCCTTCCCCTTCCATGTCCTGGTGATCGCCATCGTCGGCGTGCTGGGTCCCGGGGAATTCAACCTCTATCTCGCCTTCCTGCTGGTGAACTGGATCTCGTTTGCCCGCATTGTCCGTGGCGAGGTGCTGGTGCTGCGCGAACTCGAATTCGTGCAGGCAGCGCGCAGTTTCGGCGGTACCGACCGGCACATCGTTGCCAGGCATGTCCTGCCCAACGCCGTGACCCCGGCAATCGTCTATGCAATGGCGGATGTCGTCCTGACGATCCTGGCCGTGACCTCGCTCAGCTTCCTCGGCCTCGGCATCCAGCCGCCGACACCGGAATGGGGGCTGATGATCTCGGACGGCCGCGAGTTCCTGTTCGACGCCTGGTGGATCGCGACCTGCCCGGGTCTCGCCATCATCTATACCGGTGTGACCTTCGCCCTGATCGGCGAGGGGGTCGACACCGCCTTGCGCCCGAAGGGCTGACCTTTTCCTGCGCGGCCGATGCCTGCGCCATGAGGACATCATGAGCTTCTTTCGCGACGATACAGAACTGCAGCGGATCGGCCGCGCCATCGAGGCCCATGCGTCTTCGATCTATTCCGGACGTGGTGTCCCGCTGGACCAGTTCGCCTATGTCCTGCTGCGCCCTCAGCCTGCTGGTGAGAAACCGGTTGGAGCTGCCCGCCATGCCGACTGGCGGAGCTACCCATGCTCTTTGGTCAAGGTCTTTCACCTCGTCGCGGCGCAGGCGGCCCTCACGGAGGGACGGTTGACCGAGCATGAGGAACTCGACCGCGCGATGCGCGACATGATCCTCTGGTCGTCCAATTCGGCAACGAACTACATCATCGACCTGCTCACCGGCACGACCGGCGACACATTGCTGCAGGGGGAGGCCCTGGCCGACTGGTGCGAGCGCCGCCGGGAGATCAACCGCTTCTTCGCCGGCTTGGGCTGGTCCGAGTTGGTCGGCATCAATCTCGACCAGAAGCTGATGGATGATTTGCGCTACGGCCGCGAGAAAATCGGGCTCGATCTCTCTCCCATCGGCCACAACCGCCTGACGCCGATCGCAATGGCGCGTCTGATGTCAGAGATCTTTTATGGCTCCTCGTTGTTGCCGGAAGCTCGCCTGAAGCGGGTGCGCGACCACCTCATTCGCGACCAGGAAAGTCCCGACCGGGCCCGCGGCGCCTATCAACTGCTCGGATATCTCGGCGGCGGCCTGCCGGACGGTTCGCGGATCTGGTCCAAGGCCGGACGGACCCGCTGGCTGGGCGATGCACGCGCCGAATTTCGCCGCCACGACACGATGCGCGCCATCCTGCCTGGCGGCGAGGACTTCATCCTGACCGTCTTCACCCAGGGCGAAGCGATCGGAGAGGATGACGGCTTCCTGCCGGGGATTGGTAAGTTGGTTGCAGCCGAGATAGCCGGGATTTGAACGGAATCTTGATGTGCACGGCGACGACCGGCGGTCGGGCGCAACGGAGCGACAGGACCAGCCGCCTCGACGAGGATCAATTTCTGTAGAAAGCGGGGACAGGCCGGGCTATATCAGGCGTTCCTCTTTCGTTCGCGAGACTTCGCCATGACCCGGCGATCCGGCAGCGCCGACCTTCCGCTCCACCATGGCCGCGTGCCCGCCTGGCTCGGTCGGCGCATGACGCAGCTCGGCGCGGTCATCTGCGCGGCGATCATCCATCATTATGGCCGCGACGAGTTGCTGCGGCGGTTGGCGCATCCATTCTGGTTCCAGTCCTTCGGGGCGGTGATGGGAATGGACTGGCACTCGTCGGGTATCACCACCAGCGTGATAGGCGCGCTCAAGCGTGGGCTGGCTCCGCTGTCGGGCGAGCTGGGCCTGCATGTCTGTGGCGGGCGGGGCCGCCATTCGCGCGAGACACCGGCCGAGCTCGAACAGATTGGAGCGAGGGTCGGGTTCGACGGACAGGCGCTCGCCACCGCGAGCCGGCTGGTCGCCAAGGTCGACAGTGCCGCCGTGCAGGACGGCTTCGACCTCTATCTCCATGGCTTCTTCGTCGGGAATGACGGCCATTGGGTCGTGGTGCAGCAGGGCATGAATGGCGATGGCGGCCTCGCCCGGCGCTATCACTGGCAGTCTGAAGGGCTGGGCAGTTTCGTCGAGGCGCCACATGCCGCCATCGATGGCAAGAACCAGGGCAGCATCATCAATCTGACCGACAGGCGCGCCGCCCTCTCCCGCAACGGCCAGATCGATCTGCTGCGCGACATCGGACCGTCGGGGATCGTGAGGGAATTTGCGGCGCTGGAGCGCGACCGGGCGCCGCCGGTCCTGTCGCCGGCGCAGCTTTCCCTACCTCATCTCGTCATGCCGGCACATCACGAGGTCAGGCCCAAGGACGTGATTGCGCGACGGCTCCATGGTGCGCTCGCCGCAGCCGCCGACAGCGCCCCCGCCGATTTCTCGGAATTGCTGCTCGTGCCCGGCGTCGGCGCCCGCACGGTCCGTTCGCTTGCGATGGTCGCGGAAGTGATCCATGGCGCGCCGTGCCGGTTCGCCGATCCTGCGCGCTTCTCTCTCGCCCATGGCGGCAAGGACAGACAGCCGTTCGCCGTGCCCACCAAGGTCTACGACCAGACGATCGCGGTGCTGAAATCCGCCATCGATCGGGCGAAACTCGGTCAGGACGACAGGCTCGCT
The DNA here is from genome assembly GCF_056396065.1 of Allobosea sp. 05T433. NCBI lineage: Bacteria > Pseudomonadati > Pseudomonadota > Alphaproteobacteria > Hyphomicrobiales > Alloboseaceae > Allobosea > Allobosea sp. 05T433. The sequence goes on from NZ_JBFTKS010000033.1 coordinate 14,310, forward strand.
GCCATCGCACGTCTGGACCGGGAAAGCCGGCGCCTGGAGCGCGTCGTCTCCGGTCCGACGTTGGATGAGTATGTCACGGAGGAGAGACTGCGCTCCGCCGAGTATGGTGGCCGGAGCGTCTTCGGCTGGGAGCGGTCGGACGGTGAAGCGGCACCCGCGCCGCCTGCGAAGGCGAACCCGGCTTGACCGTCAGCCATGGCGCCAGCGCGTCGCCATCGGCATTCCGCCGACGGCGTCTGGCATGCTGACTGGGGGGAGAACAGGACTGCTCTTCATTCGACCGTCCACTGGCAAATGCGAAACCCTCGCGAGCGCTGGCGCATGTCGAGATGAAGATGGTCCTTGTGGGAACTGTCGGCTCCCGGGCCGAGCACGGTGGCGAACCGTTGGCAGACGCTCTTCTGCACCGCGTCGCGCATTGAGCGGGACAGAGGCTCCTGACCCGCGAATGCCACGGCGCGGCCATCCTGCATCAGCAACCCGCCGACATCGAGAGCGTTGCCGCTCGCATGCTCACTGATCGGCGCACCTGTATCGGCGTTTCGTGACCGGCAGGCATATCCGCCGACCCCTGTCAGCTTCGCAAGCCGGGCGTTCTCCTGCCTCGCCAGCGCAGCGAGATCGTCGCGGATCCAGGCGAGAACCTCGAGCGCAAGAGAGCACCGCACGGTGATCGCGCTGTCCAACTCGATCCTGGAACCGTCGGGCATGGTCAAGCGCTGGAACGTCACCGGATCCTCGATCGCACATTCCCCCGTGCTTGCGCCGTTCTGCGAGGGCAATACGAAACCCCCGCTCTCCTCGAAGGCCCTGATACAGGTCGATGGAACTGCCGGAACACGCTGTTCCAACAAATTCCCGTTTGCAGTGGAGTCAGCCTGCGGGGCCAATCTGCTCGGCCGCGGCGGAGGCAGCGGCGCGAGCACGCGTGCTGGATCCGATTGCGAAACGCCTTGCACTTTTGCCTGGCTGTCGCGCGCCAGCGCCCCGAAGCCGAACATGAACAGAGAAATGGCTAGCGCGATCCCTGCGAGAACTCGCCGTCTCTGGCGACCTGACACCGCCCTCAATCCAGGAATCGCACCGGCACACCCGGGCGCACGAGGTCGGCCAGCTCCTCCGCATCCCAGTTCGTCAATCTCACGCATCCATGCGACGTCGTCTTGCTGACCCGCGAGGGTTCCGGCGTGCCGTGTATGCCGTATGTCGGTTCCGACAAAGCGATCCAGACGGTTCCAACCGGTCCATTGGGTCCGGGCGGAAGGACGAGGGTTTCATCGTTCTTGCCCTGCCGGAAGTTTTTCTCGGGATTGTAGGTGTATCTCGGGTTCCTCGCGATGCGCGTGACCCTGTACTGCCCGCTCAAAGAGGGCGTGTCAGTGCTTCCGATTGTTGCCGGATAGCTGGAAAGGATGGTGTCCCCATCGCCATAAGCGACGACCATGCCCGTACTCTTAACGACATCGACCCGTTTGGCAGCGCCCTTCTGGAGAGAGCGTTCGGAAGAGATGACGTAAATTCCGCGGCCAGCGCTGGTGAAGCGCTGCTCGGGATTAAGCGCCATCAATAGCCCTTCGCTCATGTGAAAGCGCTCGCTGAGCATCTCCTGCGGGCTCGTGTAGGAGAGCCGCTTCATCCTGGCCTGCTTGGCGTAGTCCCGGGGAATGGCGTCGGCGAGTTTGTATTCCGTGTCCTTTTCGGACAGCTTGTATTCGACCACGACATCCTGATCGGTATCGCCGCCGAGACCGAGCCACGCGACCTCGTCCAGCTCGTCGCTTTCGCCTAGGTTCTCCTGGCGCCGGAACTGCGCGACCGCCTTGCGAAAGTTCTCGCCATCGACGCCATCGATCACGCCGGGCGAGATGCTGCGCCGGCTGAGCAGGGCCTGAGCCTTCACGATGAAGGGATCGGGCCCGTTCGCCGCCTGACGGATCGGTCGCGCGAATGTCGCCGTGTTGATCTGATCGGGCGTCAAGGCCGACACAGGGGCCGCACCGAGTACGAGCACCATAAGGACCATTACGTGCAGATCGGTGAGCTTCATCGATCGGGGGTTCCGATAAGGTCAAACCCTATACGGCGGAAGCGCCAACATGTTCCCGAGATCTTGACAGGGCACCAGTTCGGCTCAGCCAGTCAGCGTGGCCAAGTCGCCCTTGGGACGCCGGCATGGTCGGCAATCCAACAGCCATTAGACCTCCGACAACCATCACGCAGATGCGCTACCGAAGCGACCTCGCCCAGGGAACCTAACGGCTTCGTGATGCGAGATGTTTGGCATGTTCCGCATTGGATCAGCTTAAGTTCTTGGGGATCGTCATCGGGACATGCCATGAGATTTCGCGCGCTTTTCGCACTTGCCGTTGCCGGGCTGTCCATTTCAGCGCCTCTGGCTTTCCTGGACCAGGCGCGAGCGCAGGAGACTGCGCCGGCGCGGCGGGATCAGGGCCCAGCAGATGCGCAGGCAAATCGGCAGGAGTCTCGCCCTGTCACCGGCCAGGGCGTAGCCCTGCCGCCGCCTTCCGTCACGCGTCACGAATTGACCCTGCCCGGCCGTACGCTGCGCTATACGGCCACGGCCGGCGCGCTGCCGGTCAGTGATCAGTCCGGCCGCAAGCTCGCCGAAATCGCCTATATCGCCTATGTGCTCGACCGTGGTCAGGGCGTCCCCGCCTCGTCGCGCCCGGTCACATTTGCCTTCAACGGCGGACCTGGTGCCGCCTCTGCCTATCTCAATCTCGGCCTGATGGGGCCGAAGCGGCTGCCTTTCGGCCGGCAGGGCGACGCCCCGTCCATGCCGCCCCTCGTCGTCGACAATGCCGATACCTGGCTCGACTTCACCGATCTCGTCTTCATCGACCCGGTGGGCACGGGATTCAGCCGTTTCGCCGCCGGCACCGATGAGGCACGCGGGCTGCTCTGGTCGGTCGAGGGAGACTACAAGTCGCTCTCACGCTTCGTCACCAACTGGCTGCGGCTGACCGACCGCCTCGCTTCGCCGAAATTCCTCGTCGGCGAGAGCTATGGCGGGTTCCGCGCCCCCAAGATCGCCAGCGAGTTGCAGACCGGCGACGGTGTCGGCGTCTCCGGCATCGTGATGCTCTCCCCGGTACTCGACTTCACCTACCAGCGCGACGCCGGCAGCTCGCCGCTTCGCTGGGTGGTGTCGCTCCCGGCGATGGCCGCGGTGAAGCTGGAGCGCGAAGGCAAACTCTCCCACCAGACGCTCGCAGAGGCCGAAAACTATGCTGCCGGCGACTATCTCGCCGATCTCCTGAAGGGGCCACGCGACAGCGACGCGACCAAACGACTGGCCGACAGGGTCTCAGCGCTGACAGGGCTCGACCGAGCTCTCGTGGAGCGCATGGGCGGCAAGGTCGATGCAACCACCTTTCTGCGCGAGCTGGACCGCAACAAGGGGCTTGTCGGCAGTCCTTATGATGGAAACGTCGCGGCCCTCGACCCCGATCCCGAAGCCGCGCGCGGCCGGGCGCCGGACGCCGTGCTGGGCGCGATCACGGCCCCCCTGACGAGCGCAATGCTCAGTCATTATGCGAGCGATCTGAATTGGCGGCCCGAAGGGCGCTACTTTCTTTTGAACGAAGAGGTCAACCGCCGCTGGAGTTATGGCCAGGGTCGCGGCGACCGCGAATCCATCCGCGAGCTCCGCAATGTGCTCGCGCTCGATCCCCGCCTCGAGGTCATCGTCGCACACGGATTCACCGATCTCGTCACGCCCTATTTCGAGACCAAGCTGCTTCTCGATCAACTGCCTGCCTTGGGCGATCCTGCCCGCGTCAAGCTGCAGGTCCTTCCCGGCGGGCACATGTTCTATTCGCGTGACGCCTCGCGCGCGAATTTGCGCGAGGCGGCTCGCACCATGATCGAGGCCCGCCAGGGATTGTGAGGAGGAGCCGGGCCCTCGCGCTGAAGCCCCGCTTTCCCAACTGATCACAGCGAAAGCTGCCACGCCATGTCCAATGACATTGCGGGTGGTCAAGCACGGCGACATATAGGATCCTGCGCCGATTGAGCCGGGACAAGATGTTGAACAACCTAGGTGAATCGGCCGAGAGCAAACTTCGCGCCCGCGAAGCCGAGCTCGCACGCATCCAACGCATCGGTCAGATCGGCGGCCTGGAGGTCGACCTGCGCCACGGTGAATTCAAGAATGTCCGCTCGCCAGAGTATTTGGCCGTCCACGGATTACCGCCGGACGCGATCCATGAAAGCCACGAGGCCTGGGTTGCCCGGATTCATCCCGATGACCGCGCGCGTGTCGTGGGCCATTTCCTCGCCACCGTTAAAAGCCCTGCCACCGAGTACGAAGTCGAGTATCGCATCATCAGGCCAAGTGACGGCCAGACGCGCTGGATCCTCGCTAAGGCCGAAATCACCAGAGACGAGCATGGCGGCGCGGTTCGCCTCGTCGGGGCCCATATCGACATTACAGCAAGGCGCCGCGCCGAAGAGCAGCGTGAGCTGATCGCCCGCGAGCTTTCGCATCGAATCGCCAACATCTTCACCGTTGTGAACAGTCTGGTGCGGATGGCGGCCCGCTTCGAGCCGGCGAGCAAGGGCTTCGCCGAGAAACTGCAGAGCCGGTTCCAGGCCCTGCATCGCGCCCATGCCTTCGTCGTCGACAAGGAGATCGGCGACGGAGGATTGACGCTGCTGCTGTCACGCCTGCTCGACCCTTATCGCGAGGGCCACGCAGATCGCGTGACCATTCAAGGAGAGGATGCTGCGGTCGGCCCGAGTGCAGCGACCGCGCTGGCGCTGATCTTTCATGAGCTGGCGACCAATGCGGTCAAGTATGGTGCGCTGTCCAGCGAAAGCGGGTCCGTGTCGGTTTCCACCGAGGTTCGGCAGGAGCAGCTTTTCATAACCTGGCAAGAGATCGGCGGCCCCGACGTGGTCACGCCTTCCGGACAGCCGGGCTTCGGCAGCGTTCTCGTCGATAGGGCGGCGCAATCTCAGCTTGGCGCCAAGATGCAGTACCTTTGGCTGCCCACCGGTTTGGTCGCAGTGATCGAGGCGGACCTCGCCGATCTGCGTCGCTGATGCGCCATCGACCTCCATGTCATGACCGGCCAGACCCGCAGGGCTCGCGTCGGCCAGAACCGCGTTGCAACATTCAGGACACCGTTTCAGGCGCCTGAACGCTCAATGGCAGCGCAGGCGTAAAATTCTCCCGGCAGAACTCGGAAACGGCGTGAGGCACGGCTCACGCCGTTGGATCTGCCTTTCGGTCCCGGAAGGCAGCCTCTCCGGCATCCGACACCTCGACCCATTTTTTGTCGGGCGCCGCGTCGGCAACGTAGCTGTCGTGCCAGTTCCACCACTTATAGGTTGGCGTCTGCGGATAGCCTGCGGGAGAGTCCTCCCAGACCTCCTGCCGGCCCAGCGGCGTGATGTCGAGATAGTTCCAGGTGTTCCCCATCTGCTCGTCGCCGCGGTTATTGATGAAATAGGTGCGAAACACCCGATCACCGTCACGGTAGAACACGTTCGTGCCGTGCCATTCGTCCACGCCGAAATCGGCATCGAAACCGTCCGTGAGGGTGAACCAGGGCATTGTCCAGCCCATCCGCTCCTTGAGCCGTACGATATCCGCCTGCGGCGCACGCGAGACGAAGACGAGGGTGGTGTCGCGGGCGTTCAGGTGGGCGAGATGCGCAACCTGGTCGGCCACCATGGAGCAGCCCCGGCAGGCATGGTCCGGCCAGCCAAAAACGCCCGGCTCGAAGAAGGCGCGGTAGACGATCAACTGCCGCCGACCGTCGAACAGGTCGAGCAGGCTGGCTTTGCCCGCAGGCCCCTCGAACGCATACGCACTCGTCACGGCCGTCCACGGCATGCGCCGCCGCTCGGCGGCCAGGGCGTCACGGGCCAGGGTCTGGGCTTTTTCCTTCACGAGCAGTTGCTTGCGGGCTTCCTCCCATGCCAGCGACGGTACGACCGCTGGTGTCCGCATGACCGATTGTCCGCCTTTCCGTCCGCTCTCGGCTGATTGTGTCATGGCCTCTGAAACCTCCTGGTTTAGGCGATCTCCCGCACCTTCAGGACGCAACACGCTTCCATTTGGCGCTCATTGCTCGCCATTGATCGTCAGGCAGTTTGGCACCGCAGATCGGCCAGTGGGAGTAACAAGCGTGGCGATATTCGGACGGAGCCGCTGATCGCAGGCGCGGGGCCTGCGCCACTCAAGGAAGTCGCCGCGATCGGACCCTGCCACTCAGCCCCTTTGAGCGGCAGGACAAACTCCATGCGCCAAAGAATCCGAAGCTGGGTTGAGGGCTCAGATCCGGACTGACACGGATCGAATCAACCGCCTGCAGTCCCGGCGGCGACGAAGCGGTCATGAATCGTCATGCCGGCCAGCATGGCCGCAACGAACAGTACGACCGGCAGAAACCCCATGGAAAGCGCGGCAATCGCCGGACCCGGGCAGAAGCCGGCCATGCCCCAGCCGAGCCCGAACAGAGCAGATCCGAGGATGAGCCGCCGGTCGACCTGGCCGGACACAGGGATATGGAAATGATCGTCGAGGACGGGACGCTTCATTCGCCGCACCAGCGCCATCGCACCGAGCGCAACGGCAAGAGCGCCGCCGAGCACGAAGGCGAGGCTCGGGTCCCAATGACCGCTCCCGATATCCAGGAAGCCGATGACCCGGGCCGGATCGAGCATGCCCGACAGCGCAAGGCCGAAGCCGAACATGGCGCCAGCGACAAGCGCGACGAACAGGCGTGGCAAGCGCTGTGTCATCCGACGAGCCTCATGAGGGTGGCCGCAGCGATTCCGGCTACCAGGAAGGTGACGGTCGCGGCAATCGAACGGCGGGAGAATCGCGCAAACCCGAGGATGCCGTGGCCCGATGTGCAGCCCGAGCCCATCCGCGTGCCGAAGCCGACCAGCAGCCCCGCAATCAGGATGATCGGCAAGGAGGCCGCGATCGTCACCTGCGGCCAGCGGCCGAAGGCGATGGCGAAGAGAACCGGACCGGCCAGGAGCCCGATCAGGAAAGCGGCGTTGGCCGGCACCTGAGCGCCCTGCGCCAGCCGGCCCACGATGCCGCTGATGCCGGCGATGCGACCGTTGAGAAGCAGCAGCAGCGCCGCAGAGAGCCCGATCAGCATGCCGCCGAAGAGCGAGGGCCAGTAACTCATGGTTGCGGGGCCTCCGGCTCGCAGAAGATGTCATAGAGCGCGCGGATCAGCAGCGCCGCCTTGTCCGCCGTCAGGCGATAGAAGATCTGCTTGCCCTCCCGCCGCGTCTCGACAATTCCCGCCTCCCGCAGCACCGTGAGCTGTTGCGAGAGCGTCGGCTGGTGAATGCCGAGCCGGCTTTCCAGTTCGCCGACGGCGTATTCTCCCTCGGCAAGCATGCAGGCAAGCATCAGCCGCGCCGGGTGGGCCATCGTCTTGAGCAGTCCCGCGACCTCGTCCGCGCGGGCCGCCATATCGACTGGCTTCGTCACCTCGCTCGACAGGGTCACCAGACGGCACCTTCGAGCGCATCGAGCGGGATCTTGAGATAGCGCCGGCCGTTGTCTTCCGGCTCCGGCAGGCGCCCGCCCCGAATATTCACCTGCAGCGCATGCAGGATCAGCTTTGGCATCGGCAATGTCTTGTCGCGTGCCTCGCGCAGCGCGACGTAGCCCACCTCGTCCATCCCCGCGACATGCGGGTTCGCTCGCCTCTGCTCTGCGACCGTACTCTCCCAGCGCGGCTCGCGTCCGCCCGGCCGATAGTCGTGACCGGTGAAGAGCCGGGTCTCGTCAGGCATCGCCAGAATATCCTGGATCGAGGCCCAGAGCGCTGTGGCGCTGCCGCCGGGGAAATCGGCCCGGGCGCTGCCGGAATCCGGCATGAAGAGCGTGTCATGGATGAAGGCGGCATCGCCGATCACATAGGTGATCGAGGCCAGCGTATGGCCGGGCGAAAACAGGACATGCGCATCGATCGAGCCAAGCCTGAAATGGTCGCCATGAGAAAACAGCCGGTCCCATTGCGAACCATCGGTCAGCAGCGCCGGGCAGTTATAGAGCTTCTTCCAAAGCTTCTGCACCTCGACCACATGCGCACCGATGCCGGTCGGCGCCCCGGTCCTCTGCTTCAGATAATGCGCGGCTGAGAAATGGTCGGCATGCGGATGGGTGTCGAGAATCCACGCGACGGTCAGCCCCTGCGCCGCGACATGCGACAGGAGCGCATCGGCGCTCGCCGTGCTGGTCGCCCCGGATTTCTCGTCATAGTCGAGCACCGGGTCGATGATCGCACAGCTCTTCGTCGCAGGATCCGAGACGACATACTGGATGCTGCCGCTGCGCGGCTCGTAGAACCCCTTGACCTCGGGCCGGGCCGGCAGCGCTCGGGCAGCGAGCCAGGCCTGCGCGCCCTTGAGATCGAAGCCGAGCCGCTCGCCGAATGCCCGGACATCCGCCGCCTCGAGGCGCCCGTCGATAACCTCGCCCAGCGCGTGCAGGGTCAACGCGCGCGTTCCGGATTTGCAATGGGCGAAGACCGGTCCGGATGCCGAGGCGACCGCTCTCTGGAATGCCCGCACATTGGCCTCGGTGATGGTCGGCCCGGTGACGGGTATGTGCGCATAGGCAATCCCGGCTTCAGCTGCGGCGGACGCCTCGGCCTCGGTGCCGGGCTGCCCGGCCTCCTCGCCATCGGGCCGGTTGTTGACGACCGTCGCGAAGCCTTCGCCTGCGAGCTGCGCAAACTCGGCAAGCGATGGCTGGCCACCAATGGTGAGCCTGTCGCTGATCCTGACGGTCGGCATGGCGTCGCTCCTCTTGCGGGTCTTCAATATACAATATCATATAATGTATATTGAAGACCCGCAAGAGGCACGTCACGCGGTCAGAGCACCACCACCCTGGAGCCGCCGGCAACGCGATTATACAGGTCGATCACGTCCTGGTTCATCATTCGAATGCAGCCTGACGAGACGGCCTCGCCGATCGTCCAGGGCTCGTTGGTGCCGTGGATGCGGTAGAGCGTGTCCTTGCCGTTCTTGAACAGATAGAGCGCCCGGGCGCCGAGCGGATTGCTCGCGCCACCTGCCATGCCGCCGGCCCATTTCGCATAACGGCCGGGCTCTCGCCGGATCATGTCCGGCGTCGGCGTCCAGCGCGGCCATTGCGCCTTGCGCTCGACGCGCGCCGTCCCGGTGAATTCAAGCCCCTCCTTGCCGACCCCGACGCCATAGCGCAGCGCCTTGCCGCCCTCCTGCACGAGATAGAGGAAGCGTGCCTCGGGATCGACGACGATCGTTCCGGGCTGCTCGCGGGTCCGGTAATCGACGAGCTGGCGCATATAGGCCGGCTTCAGATCCTCAAGCGAAACGGCAGGAACGGAGAAGCGTTCATTGTCGAGCGCCGCATAGCGCTCAGCCGCCAGCGGGTCGACGGTCGGGATGGTATTCGCGATCTGCGGCGGCGGCAGCGATGTCGTCGTGCAGGCGCCGGCCAGAAGCGGAAAGCCGACGGCGGAGAGGACCATCCTGACCGCCTTGCGGCGCGATGGCAGCATCGCCGAGCGAGTCTGCAACCTCATCGTGCCGCCTGCTTTCCGCGTGCATCGGCGACGACCTGCTTGAAGCCCTTGTAGTCGAGCGTCGAGGTCCGGAACGGTCCGACCAGATAGGTTGGCGTGCCCTGCAGGCCCAGCGAATCCGCTTGCGCCAGATTGCGCCGCAGCTGTGCCGTGATCTTCTCTGCATTCGCATCGAGATCGGCCTGCAGGCGGTTCATGTCGACGCCTGCGCCCTTGACCGCCGTCAGGATGGTGTCCTTCGAGCTCAGCCGGCCGGGAAGCCCCATCAGAGCCTTGTGAACGGCCTCGTAGCGCCCCTGATAGCCGGCACCGAGCGCGATCTGCGACGCAAGGACGGAGGATTCGCCCAGGATCGGCCATTCCTTGTAGACAAGGCGGATCTTGCCATCCTCCCTGACGACGCGCGCGAGGTCGGGGGCGGATTTCTTGCAGTAGGGGCAGTTGTAGTCGAGGAAGGCGACGATCGTGACATCGCCCTTCGGGTTCCCGCCAGCCGGCGCTTCCGGATCATTGAGGATGGCTTCGACATCGATGGTTTGGGCCATCGCCATGGGCGAGATGAAGGGCGCAGCGGCCAGCGCGGCCGCAATACGAATGAGGTTTCTGCGATTCATGCTGGGTTCCGCTCAGGCTTCCGGGTCCGGATGGACGAATGAGGTCTGGCACCGCACGGCACGCCGGACGGCATGGCCATGCGCTGCGCAAAGGATGCCCCGGGGTCGGAAATCCACCTTAAGCCAGCCTTAAGCCGCGCCAGCGAGGGAGGGCGTGGCCAATGGAGAGAACCGAAATGCGTATCCTCGTCGTGGAGGATGATCCTGTTCTGTCGGACGGGCTGAAGGTCGGGCTCGGGCTTGCCGGCGCGACGGTGGACCGCGTCGAGACCTGCGCCGAGGCGCTGGCCGCGCTCGCGACCTCCTGTTTTGACGCCGTGGTGCTCGACCTGATGTTGCCGGATGGGTCCGGGCTCGACGTGCTGAAGGAGATGCGGGGCAAGTCCGACCGCACGCCCGTACTCCTCCTGACCGCGCTCGACGAGGTCGCAGACCGGATCCGCGGCCTCGATGCCGGCGCTGACGACTATCTCGGCAAACCCTTCGATCTCGACGAGCTGGCGGCCAGGGTGCGCTCCGTGGCGCGCCGAAATGCCGGTCGAGCCGCGCCCGTCATGGCTGCGGGCGCCATCATGCTCGACCCCGCAACGCTTGCTGCCAGCGTTGCCGGCACGCCCGTCACGCTCTCCCGGCGCGAATTCGCAGTGCTGTCGGCACTCATGGAGCGTCCTGGCGCGGTCCGCTCGAAGGGCGAAATCGAAGACCGGCTCTATGGCTGGCAGGAGGATATCGAGAGCAACGCCGTCGAGGTCCATATCCACAATCTGCGTGCCAAGATCGGCCGCGACGCGATCGAGACCGTGCGCGGCCTCGGCTACCGGATGAGACAGGTGACGAAATGAGGCCTGGGCCATGACCTCCCTGCGCACGCGCCTCTTCGTCATCCTGATTGCCGCCACCGGGCTGATCTGGCTCAGCGCGGTCGCCTGGATCTATCTCGACAGTAGGTCCAAGCTGGAGCATGTGCTCGACACCCGCCTGCAGGAGGCGGCGAAGATGGTGCATTCGCTGGTCGACGCCGGCCGGATGCCGGACACCGCTATCGCCGGACTACCCGGCGCGACGGTCGAGCCGGCATTCTACGAGCGCCAGCTATCCTGCCAGATCTGGTCTCTCGACGGCCGGCTGGTTGCCCGTTCCAGCGGCGCGCCGGGCTCCCAGCTGACCGATCAGGCCGCCGGCTTCTCCGATCGAACGGTCGATGGCGAACGCTGGCGGGTCTACGCGGTCGAAGATGCCCAGAAGGGCATCCGCGTCATGGTCGGCGATCGCATCGGCTTGCGTCATGGGCTGGTCAACGACCTGATCACCGGGCTTCTCGCGCCCGCGCTGCTGATCGCCCCGTTGCTCGGCCTGCTGATCTGGCTCAGCCTCGGCCGGGGCTTGCGCCCGCTCGCGACCATGGCTGCGGAACTCAAGTCCCGTGACGCCGAGGACATGCGTCCCCTCGCGGCGGCCGAAGCCCCCATCGAGGTCAGGCCGCTCGCGCAGGCGCTGAACGGTCTGTTCGACAAGGTTGCGGCCGCCCGCCGCCATGAGCGCGAGATCACGGCCTTCGCCGCCCATGAATTGCGAACCCCGCTGGCTGGTTTGAAGACGCAGGCGCAGATCGCACTGGCCACAACCGACGCATCGATCAGGGAAGGCGCGCTACGCCAGATCCTGATCTCAGTGGACCGGACGGCCCGCCTCGTTCGGCAGCTGCTAACGCTCGCCAAGCTCGAAACGGAACAGCAAGGTCCGGCCTCGGGCCGTGTCCGGGTCAGCGGGCTCCTCGCCGAGATCATCGACAATGCGGCTCCGGCGGCCGGCATCGACGTCGAAATCGACCCTGGGCTCGCAGCCCTGGATGTGCCAGGCGACCGCGAGAGCCTCGCCCTGGCGCTGCGCAACCTGCACGAAAACGCGATCCAGCATATGCCGGGCGGTGGTGTCGTGTCCTGGCGTCCGACGGCCGATGGTCGCGGCGTCGCGGTATTCGACCAGGGCCCCGGCATCCCCCAGGAGGAACTCGGCCTGGTCAAGCAACGCTTCTACCGCGGTCGCCACAAGAGCCCGACAGGCACAGGGCTCGGCCTGACCATCGTCGACATCGCCGCCAGGCGCGTCGGAGCGCTGCTCGTCCTGAGCAACCGCACAGACGGCCCGGGATTGCAGGCAGCGCTCCTCTGGAACGACGGTTCGCTGCAGCGCTGAAGCAGCGGCCGGAAGGGTGGATTGCGCTACTCGGGCCGCTGCAAACACAGGTGGTTAGGTCAGTGCTTCGCGAAGACCGTCGTCTCGCCATCTGCCCCGACCAGAAGCGTCTCATACCGGTCCGGCGTCACGCCCTCGACCTCCATGCCGGGAGATCCGATCGGCATGTCGGGCACAGCCAGGCCGATTGCAGCCGGCTTGTCCTGCAGCAGCTTGCGGATGTCCGGGGCCGGCACATGGCCTTCGATGAAATACCCCTCGATGATCGCGGTATGGCAGGACTGGACCTTATCGGGCACGCCGACCAGGCGCTTGCTTGCTGCCATGTCCTTGCTCTCGACGACCTTGGGCGAGAACCCCGCCTGTTCGAGATGCTTGACCCAGGACTTGCAGCAGCCGCAGCTCGGGCTGAGATGGACCTGGATGGACTGGGCCGCCGCCGGAGCAGCGAAGAGCGCGAGCGTCAGCGCGGTAGCAAGGGTTTTCATCGTTCTCTCCAGATAGACATCATGAGCGGGCCGGGTTCGCGGCCGGCAAGGGAAAGCGCCCCGTCCTCAGCGCATCCGCGAATTGCTGTTCGCTGGCAGCCAGCGTCGGCAACGTCACCGTGACCCGGAGGCCTCCTTCCGCCCGGTTGGCGAGCAAGATCTCGCCGCCATGGGCATGAATGACCGCGCGCGCGATCGTCAGCCCGAGTCCGGTACCGCCGGTTTCCCGGCTGCGCGATTCCTCGAGCCGGACGAATGGCTGGAAAGCACGCTCGACCTCCTGCTCGGGAATGCCCGGCCCGTCATCCTCGATGATGAAGCTCAGGCCGGTCGGTGTCTCCGATATGGCGATCGAGACCTGATCGCCATATTTCACCGCGTTACCGATCAGGTTCCAGAAGGCGCGCTTCAAGGCGAGCAGTCGCCCGAGTACGCGGCCATGACCGAGTCCGCTGAGCGTGATCGTTCGCCCCTGATCGATATGGTCGTCGACGATGGTTTCGATCACCGAGACGATATCGAGTGGACGGATCGCCTCGCTGGAGACGCCGCCGCGCAGGAATTCGAGCGTCGAATCGATCATCGCCTCCATTTCGGAGAGGTCGGCATCGACCAGATCGCGCGTCGCATCGTCCTCCATCAGCTCCGAGCGCAGCCGCAGACGCGTGATCGGCGTGCGCAGGTCATGCGAGACCGCCGCCAGCGCCTGCATGCGCTCGGCGACGAGGCGCTGGATGCGCTCGCCCATGGTGTTGAAGGCGCGCGCCGCCCGGCGCACCTCAGCGGGGCCGACCTCGCTGAGCGGTGTCGGGGCCAGGTCGAGGCTGAAGCGCTCGGCTGCCAGCGCCAGGTCGCGCAGCGGCCGCGTCGCCCAGCGCAGCAGCAGCACGCCGATGACGATGATCGCCACGCCGAAACAGATCATGATCGCCAGCACGTTCCAGTCGGCATGCTGCGCGGCCCCGAGCGTCGTCGAGGAGAAATTGACCCAGGAGCCGTCGTCCAGCCTGACCGAGACCAGCATCATATGGCGATCGGCATCTCCCTCTCCGGCGCCTGGGGCCCCGCCATCGGCATAGCCCAGGCGAAACGATTCCGATGCGAGCTCAGGCGCGAGTTCCATCAGCCGTGCCGCCATCGCCTGCGTGCGTTCGGTTTTCGGCGCAGTACCGAGGACGAGGCTGACATTGCTCCAGTGCACCTCCAGGCTCGCGCTCGACAGATCATGGGCGACGCGATCGCGCTCTGCATCGTGCACGTTGCCGGCGATCGCGCGCTTGATCGTGACAATGCGCTCCGCCAGCGCCTTGTCGCGCTGCACATTGGCCATGCTGTCGACACTGACGCGATAGGCCCAGTAGCCGGCGAAATGGAAAGCGAGCAGCGCCGCGACGAGGATCAGGATGGCGCGGCCCGCAACCGTGTCGGGCCAGCGCGGACGGAGGGACCTGCTCATGCCGGCTCACCCTCGCGCGCCTGCACGGTCGGCGTGAACATGTAGCCCGAGCCTCGGATGGTCTTGATCAGCTGGCTGCCATTCGTATCCGCCTCGAGCTTGCGGCGCAGGCGGCTGATCTGGACATCGATCGTCCTGTCGAAAGGGTCGTCACTGCTGCGCGTCTTGGCAAACTGCATCAGCGCCTCTCGCGAGAGCACCCTGTTGGCGTGTTCGGCAAAGGCAAGCAGCAGGTCGAACTCGCCAGTCGAAAGATCGACCAGCGTTCCCGACGGCGACAGCAATTCCCGGCGGCGCAGATCCATCGTCCAGCCATCGAAGCCTATCTGCTCGCTGGCGCGATCACTCGGCTCGCCCCGGCGGATGCGCGTGCGCCGCAGCACGGCCCGAACCCGCGCCAGCAGCTCGCGTGGACTGAACGGCTTGGTCACATAGTCATCTGCGCCGACCTCGAGCCCCTGTATGCGGTCGCTCTCCTCGCTGCGGGCCGTCAGCATCACGATCGGCACCGGCGAGATCGCGCGGATATCGCGGCAGAGTTCAATCCCCGAACGGCCCGGCAGCATCAGGTCGAGAATGACGAGGTCGATCTCGCTGCGTTTGAGGATGTCGAACATCGCATCGCCATCGGCGGCGCCGCTGACCTGATAGCTATGCCGCTGCAGGAAGCGCGCGACCAGCAGGCGGATCTGCGGGTCGTCGTCGACCACCAGCACATGGCCGTGATCCTCGGCCTGAACGCTTGCAGGGAATGGGTTCAACTTCGGACTTCCGACTGGACGGGCGAGGAGTGATCGGTACGCGGCTCAAGGGTCAAGATAACGCCTGCTTGCGCCAAATGCGCGGATCGCTTCGCAACAATTTGTAACGGACGCGGCCGGAGCGCCGTTGCTAGTCAGACGTCACCACGCCGCTGGAGACGCCGAATCGCAATGATTGCAAGACCACTCCTCCTCGCAACCCTTGCGATCGTGCTCGGCGCCTGCGCCGGCAAACCGCTGCCTGACTATCTCGCACGTCCGGCCGATCCGAACGTGAACGTCCCCGCCCCTGCCTATCAGAGCGTCACTGCCGGCAGCACCGTGCTGCGCCCGGCCGAGCCGAAGGACTGGCGTGAACTCAATCGGCGCGTTGGACCGCAGCCATGACCGAAGGACCGATCACTGTGGCCACGCCTGCGTCCATCCCTTTCCGGTCGATCATGCGCTTCCCGTCTGTTTCCCGCCTCGCCCTTGTCGCCGGCATGGCCGCGCTCCTTGGCGGTTGCGCGACCTTCTCCGCCGATGGCGGCATCGGCCCGGCGCAGAATCTCGCCTTCAGCGAGCTGAAGAAGGACGTGGTCAAGATCAATGATGCCGGGGTGGCGATCAGCGCCAAGGCTCGCGTCGACCAGCTGCTGAGGAAACCGCTGACGGCCGATTCCGCGGTGCAGATCGCGCTGCTTAACAATCGCGGCCTGCAAGCCGCCTTCAATGATCTCGGCATTGCCGAGGCGCAGATGGTCGCGGCGAGCCTGCCGCCCAATCCCCGCTTTGGCATCTCCAAGCTTTCAGGACGATTTGAACTGGAGATCGAGCGCCAGGTCGCAGGCAGCCTCTTCGCGCTTGCGACATTACCGGCGCGCGCCGCAATCGCCCGCGAGACATTCCAGACCGCCCAGTTGCGCGCCGCCGAATCCGTGCTGAAGCTGGCAGCCGAAACGCGCCGGCAGTATTACCGGGCCGTCGCCGCCAATGCGCAGGTCGGCTTCTTCGAGCAGGCCAAGAACTCCACCGACGCCGCCTCCGAGCTGTTCAAGCGGCTCGGCGAGTCCGGCGGCATCAACAAGCTCGATCAGGCCCGCGAATTCGCCTTCGACGCCGAGCTCGGCGCCCAGCTCGGCCAGGCACGCCTGCTGCAGCGCCAGGAGCGCGAACGCCTCGTGCGGCTGCTTGGCCTGTGGGGCGACGAGCTGAAGTTCCAGATCCCCGCCAATCTTGCGCCCCTTCCGCAAATCCAGAGTGCCAAGGCGATCGAAGCCGAGGCCTTGCGCAAGCGGATCGATCTGCAGATCGCCCGCGGCGATCTCGACGCGCTGGCGAAGTCGCTGGGCCTCACCAACGCAACCCGCTTCGTCAACGACGTCGATCTGCTCGGCCGGCGCACCTATGACCGTGGGCGCAGGGCCCTGGCCGATGGTGACGTCGAGCGGGAGTCGAAGCGCAGCACCACGCTCGAACTCGAGATCGAGATCCCGATCTATGATTTCGGACAGTCGCGCGTGGTCCGGGCCGAGCAGAACTATATGCAGGCCGCCAACAAGCTTGCCGAGAAGGCCGTCAATATCCGCTCGGAAGCGCGCGAAGCCTATACCAGCTATCGCGCCACCTATGACATCGCCCGGCAATACCAGAACAACGTCCTGCCGCTGCGCAAGATCATCCAGGACGAGTCGCTGCTGCACTATAACGGCATGCTCGTCGATGTGACGCAGCTCATCACCGATGCGCGCGGGCGCATCCTGTCGAATGTCGCCGCGATCAATGCGCGCCGCGATTTCTGGATCGCCCATACCGACCTCAAGCACGTCGTGATCGGCGGTGGCGGCACCGGTGGCGGTGGAGCGACCGCCGCCGCGAGCACCGGTGGCGACGGCGGCGGCGCAGGCCATTAGCGAGCAAGGAACGACACCATGACCATGTCACGCAGAGGCTTCATCGGCTCGTCCGGCCTCGTCCTTGCCGGTGCGACAGCCGTCTCCGGCCGCACCGCCTTCGCTTCGGTCCCCGAGGCGCCGACCATGACGGACGCCTCGACCCAGGCACCACTGGTTCCAACCAGCGGGCCGGATTACCAGCCGGTCGCCACTTTGAACGGCTGGACCCTGCCCTGGCGGATGAACGGCGACTGGAAGGAGTTCCATCTCGTCGCCGAACCGGTCGAGCGCGAGCTCGCGCCGGGCATGAAGGCCTATCTCTGGGGCTATAACGGCCAGTCGCCGGGCCCCACCATCGAGGCGGTGGAGGGCGACAAGGTCCGCATCTTCGTCACCAACAAGCTGCCCGAGAACACGACGATCCATTGGCATGGCCAGCGCCTGCCCAACGGCATGGATGGCGTCGGCGGGCTGAACCAGCCGCATATCCCGCCCGGCAAGACCTATGTCTACGAGTTCCTGCTGCGGCGCTCCGGCACCTACATGTACCACCCCCATTCGGACGAAATGGTCCAGATGGCGATGGGCATGATGGGCTTCTTCGTCGTTCATCCCAAGGACCCGGCCTTCCGCCGCGTCGCCCGTGATTTCGTCTTCCTGCTCAATGCCTTCGACATCGAGGCCGGCTCCTATGTGCCGAAGGTCAACACGATGCTCGACTTCAACCTGTGGTGCTGGAACAGCCGGGTCTTCCCGGGGATCGATCCTTTCGTCGTGGCGAAGAACGACAAGGTGCGCATCCGCTTCGGCAATCTGACGATGACGAACCATCCGATCCACATGCACGGCTACGAGTTCAAGGTCTCCTGCACGGATGGCGGCTGGGTCGATCCAGCGGCCGCCTGGGACGAGGTCTCGATCGATGTCGCGGTGGGCCAGATGCGCGCCTTCGACTTCGTCGCCGACGAGCTCGGCGACTGGGCGATCCATTGCCACAAGTCGCACCACACCATGAATGCCATGGGCCACTCGGTGAAAACCTATATCGGCGTCGGCAAGAAGGACATTGCCAAGCGGATCGCCAAGATCGCGCCGGGCTATATGCCGATGGGCTCCAACGGCATGGGCGAGATGGGCGCGATGGAAATGCCCCTGCCGAACAACACTCTGCCGATGATGACGGGTTTTGCGCAGTTCGGCCCGGTTGAAATGGGCGGCATGTTCTCGGTCGTGAAGGTCCGCGAGGGCCTCGCCAAGAACGACTACAAGGACCCCGGCTGGTTCAAGCACCCGGAAGGTACCGTCGCCTACGAATACAAGGGCGCCAAGCTGACCGAGGCACCCCGTGCGACTGCGCCCGACAGCGGCGGGCAATCAGCCGACTGGCGCGTGAAGGATCCGCGCAAACCCCGACTCGGCCCGGATGGCAAGCCGCTGCCCGCGGCCAAGGCCGGCGGCCATTCCAACCACTGAGCGTCCATCGACACCCCTTCGGGAGAGGAACCATGTCAAAGCAGTTCACGAAACTCGGCTTGGCGGCGGTGGCCGTCATGTTCTCCGCCGCGGCAGCGCTGGCCGGTCCTGGCGGAGCCGGGCACGGCCATGGCGACGAGACCGCCTATGGCAAGCCGGGCGATCCCAAGAAGCCGGCCCGGCTGATCCAGATCGCCATGGCCGAGCGTGACGGCAAGATGCAGTTCATCCCGGACAGGATCGAGGTCCGGCGCGGTGAACAGATCCGCTTCCAGCTGCGCAACAATGGCGAGCTCGATCACGAGCTGGTCGTGGCGACGCTCGAGGAGAACCTCAAGCACGCCGTCGAGATGCAGAAGAACCCCGACATGGAGCATGACGATCCGAACGCCAAGCGCCTCTCCCCCAAGAGGACCGGGGAGATCGTCTGGCAGTTCACCAAGGCCGGGCAGTTCGATTTCTCGTGCCTGATCCCCGGCCACCGCGAAGCCGGAATGACCGGCACCATCACCGTCAAGTGACCGCGGCAACCCTCACATCACGATGGAGACCATGATGCGCAGACTTCTCACGATCGCGCTTGTTAGCGGCAGCCTTGCTGGCGCGGCCCTGGCGCAGGACGCAGCTCTGGTGAGCGCGACGGTCAAGAAGGTCGATATGGCTCAGGGCAAGATCACGCTTGATCACGGCCCGATCAAGAACCTCGACATGGACGGCATGACGATGGTGTTCAAGGCCGCCGACCCGGCCATGCTCAAGGAGTTGAAGGCCGGCGAAAAGGTCAAGTTCACCGCCGAGCGCGTCAACGGTCAGATCACCGTCACCTCGCTGCAGAAGGCGAAGTAAGCACGGCGGTGACCCGCAACTCGGCGGGCAGCGGGCGCGATCGGTTCTTCGCGGCACTCGCTGCCCTCGTCATATCCGCTCCATCCCCTGGCGCCGCAAGCGACGGTGACCTGCAACGCGCCCTGCTCGAATCCGGTTGTGCCAACGCCAAGGTCACCAGGCTGCCCGATCAGGGCAAGATCGTCATCTACCGGGCGAACTGCCTCAGGACCGAGCACAAGGTGATCGAACTGGTCTGCATCGCTGGTCATTGCACAGCGAGCAGCCCCTCATCGGAGGACGAGCGGGACAGGTAGCCGATGACCCCCTTGCCGACAGTCCGCTCAGGGGAAAGAGCACAATGGAAAGAAGGCCGGCAGCGCAATCATCGCTGCCGGCCTTCCTTTTTGGCTTCAAGCGGCGTCACAGGTCCTGCGGCATCGGCCTTGCGGGATGCTTCGGCGCCCGCAGCGAGGCGACGATCGTCCAGGCAATGATCCCGACCGTCACCGCCGCAAGCACCGCCGCGATCGGTCGATTGACCAGGCCGATCAGGCTGCCGTCGGACTTGATCATCGAGTTGATGAAATACTCCTCCAGCAGCGGGCCGAGCACCACGCCAAGAATGACCGGCGCAACCGGAAAGCCGTTCTCCTCCAGCACGAAGGCAAGCGCACCGAAGGCCAGCATCAGCCCGACATCGAAGAGCGAGTTGTTGATCGCATAGGAGCCGACGATGGCGAAGAGCAGGATGATCGGCATCAGGATCTTGCGGGGCACCTGCAGCACCCGCGAGGCCACCTTGATGATCGCCCAGCCGAGCGGCAGCATCAGGAGGTTGGCGATGACGAAGACGAGGAACAGCGCGTAGACGTTCTCGGGATTGTTGACGAAGATCGTCGGCCCCGGCGCCATGTTCTTCATCATCAGGACACCGATGGCGATCGCGGTGATCGAGTCCCCGGGAATGCCGAAGACGAGAGCCGGAATCCAGGCGCCGGCAAGCGAACTGTTATTGGAGGCTCCTGCCTCGATCAGTCCTTCGGGGTGACCCGTGCCGAATTTCTCGGGCGTCTTCGAGAAGCGCTTGCTCATCGCATAGGACATCCAGGCAGCCATGTCGGCGCCGCTGCCGGGCTGGATGCCGACGACGGTCCCGAGCGCACTGCCGCGAACAAGCTGCCACGGGTACTGCTTGGTCAGCCGCCACATATTGGCGAAGATCGGCCCCATCTTCTTGATGACGATCTGCGGCGCGCTTCCGTCCGAGATCATGTGGCGCATCACCTCCGAGCAGGCGAACATGCCGACCATCATCGGGATCAGCGAGACACCGCCGAGCATCTCGGTGGAGTCGAAGGTGAAGCGCGGCTGGCCGGCCGGATTGTTCATGCCGACAAGCGAGATCATCAGGCCGATCAGCAATGCGATGCAGGCCTTGAGCGGCGTCGAAGAGCCAATGAAGACTGCCCCGCCGAGACCGAGCATGACGATCCAGAAGAACTCGACCGAGCCGAAGCCAAGCGCGAAATCGGCGATGGCCGGGGACGCCGCCATCATCACCGCGGTTCCGAACAGGCCACCGAGAACCGAGAACCAGAGCCCGATGCCGAGCGCCAGCTCAGGCTCGCCCCGCAGCGTCATCTGGTAGGAATCGTCGACATAGGCCGCCGAGGCCGGCGTGCCGGGAATGCGCAGCAGGCAGCCCGGAATATCGCCGGAAAAGATTGCCATCGTACTGGTCGTGACGATCGCGGCGATGGCCGGGACGGGCGGCATGAAGAAGGTCAGCGGCACCAGAAGCGCTGTCGCCATCGTGGCGGACAGGCCGGGAATGCATCCGACAATGAGGCCGTAAATGGCCGAGGCGGTGATGACAGCGAGCACATAKGGATCGAGCACCATCCCCAGCGCGGTGACATAGGCATCGAGCATGGCAGCCTCACCAGCGGATCGGTTCGAGGGGCCCCCACGGCAGCTGCACGCCGAGACCGAGATAGAAGATCGAATGCATCGCAAGCGCCGCGAGCAGGGAGAGCGCGAGGGCCGGGCCCGGCCGGACCCCACCCGCCATGAACAGCACGACGAGGATCAGCGGTGCCGTGATGAGGAAGCCCAATACCTCCGAGAACCAGAGGTAGAACAGCACTACAGCCGGCACGAGCGCGAGCTTCATCAACGCCGCAGGGCTGCGTGCCCAGTCGGCCAGGGCCAGCATCGGGCCGCGGTCGACCGCGCGAGCGCCATTGACCCCGAGGATCGCAGCGCAAAGCGCCAGCAATCCGGACAGGATCAGCGGGAAGGCCGAGGGGCCCAGCGGTTGCTGCGAAGGGTTCGGCAGATGCCAGGACGCCGTCGCGACGAGCGCGGCCAGCCCGAGGAACACCAGCCCGGCGAAGAGATCGTTGAATTTCATGGAGACCTGCCCGGCGCGAAGGACACGATGGGGTGGACGCGGCGCGGGCAAGCCAGCGCCGCGTCATGCTCCGGCGCGGGGCCGGGCTGGATTGGGCTGGCGCTACTGGCGCAGGCGCAGGCCGAGCGCGCCCATGATCTCGCCATTGCGCTTGTGCTGCTCGACGAGGAAGCTGCCGAAGGCCGGCCCCTTGGCGAAGGCATAGCCAAAGCCGCGCTCGGCCAGGAAGCTCTTGTAGCTGTCGGAATTCGCCACCTTGTCGGTCGCCTCGACAAGACGTGCCGTGACTTCGGCCGGCAGATTGGCGGGAGCCGCAAGGCCGCGCCAGGTACCACCCTCATAGTCCTTGCCGATCGCGTCCTTGACCGTCGGCACCGACGGGAAGGCCGAGATCTTCTCCTTCGAAAGCACGGCCAGCGACTTGACGCGGCCGGCATCGATCATCGGCTTGCCCTCGGGCAGCGATGACGGAACGATCTGCACGCCGCCGGAAGCCAGCTCCTGGAAACCAGGCGCCGCACCCTGGCTCGGCACGACGACGACGCTCTTCGGGTCGATGCCCTCGAGCTGCAGCAGCCCGGCAAAAGCGAGGTGATAGGCGGCTCCTGCCGCCATGCCCGACATCTTGAAATGGCCGACCGGCTGCTTGCGGATGTCGTCCAGCGCCGCGCGCAGATTGGCCCAGGGGCTGTTGGACGCGACGTTGAACGCGGCGGAATCGAAGTTCACCAGCGCCAGCGGCGTCAGCTTCTCATAGGTGAAGGGTGCGGTGTTCGACCAGTAGAAGGTCGTCACCTCGGCGGTGGCCAGACCGATCGTGTAACCGTCCGGCTTGGCATTGACGATCTCGGTATGGCCGACGACGCCGCCGCCACCGGTGCGGTTGACGACATTGACCGGCTTGCCGAGCTCCTTCTCCAGCCCCGCCGCAAGGATGCGGGCAACCGCATCGGTGCCGCCGCCGGCGGCCCAGGGCACGATCAGGGTGACTGGCCGCTCCGGCCAGGCGGCGGACGCGGAAAGGCTCGTCGCCGTCATCGCTGCGGCGAGCATCAGGCTCTTGAATGTCATGGCGTTTCTCCAAGGGTGGATTTCTTGAGATCCGGCGGCGTTATTGCGCCGTCCGAGAGCAGGTGCCCGTAGGTGTAACCAAGCAGGACTTCCATGGCTTCGCGCGCCTGTTTTGCGTCGCGGGCCTCGATCGCACGCGCAACGGCGGCATGGTTCGGCAGGTTGCCGGTGAAGACGCCCACGGTGATGTCGAAGATGGCGCTCAGGATCGCATCGATTGCGCCGCGAAAGCTGCGCAGCACCGGGTTATGCGTCGCCTCGAGAATCGCGAGGTGAAAGGCCTTGTCCGCCGCAATCGCTGCCTGCGGGTCGAACTGGCCGTCGTCCATCGCCGCAAGCGCGGCATTGATCCGCCAGACATCCTCAGGCGTTGCGCGCTGCGCCGCGAGGGCAGCCGCTGCCGGCTCGATGATCGCGCGGGTTTCCTCCAATGCGAGCAACAGGCTGCGGTCGAGCCCCCCGCTGTTCCGCACCCATCCCAGGACATCGCTGTCGAGCAGCATCCAGTCCTGGGCCGGACGAACATGCGTGCCGTGGCGCGGGCGGACGCTCACCAACCCCTTCGCGGTCAGCGTCTTCATCGCCTCGCGGACGACGCTGCGGCCAACCCGGTAATGCGCCTCCAGTTCGTGCTCGGGAGGCAGTACCGCCCCCGGCGCGATCTCGCCGCGCACGATCGCAGCGCCGAGCGCGGAGACCATCGCGCCGATCTTTCCGGGCTTCGCGCCTTTCCGCATGCCATGAGCCTGGGACATTCGACCCTCCATTTTCATGAAATTGCCACGCTCGGGTTTCGCTTGCAACCATTCATCTGATGTTTAACATCTGATCTTCGAAACGACACGCTACCGTGAGGATATGAGATGGGCTTCGCGCCGCCTTTCGCCGGCATTCATGCCATGGTCTACGCCTTGTTCGACGAGCAGGAGAGGCTTGACCGGGCAGCGATGCGCCGCCAGACGGAGCTCTGCCTTGCGCTGGGCGTGCACGGCATTGCCGCGCTCGGCCTCGCCACCGAAGTGTCCAAACTGACCCAGTCCGAGCGCCTGGCGCTAATGGAATGGGTTTCCGAGGACACTGCCGGACGCGTGCCGCTCGCCTTCACGATCTACGGTTCGTCCGTCGCGGAACAGATCGAGCAGGTCAGGGCAGCCGAGACTGCGAAGGCCGACTGGGTCATCCTGCAGCCGCCGATGGTCGGCAGTTTTGGAGCGGCTGAATATATCCGCTTCTTCGGCCGGGTCGCTGACGCGACCTCCCTGCCCGTCGCGATCCAGAATGCACCAGCCTATATGGGGCGCGGCCTCTCGGCCGAAGACATCCGCGAACTGGTGTCGCGCCATCCGAATATCAGCCTGATCAAGGGTGAAGGCCCAGCCGTGGACATTCGGCAGCTGATCACGACCACGGAAGGGCGGCTTCCCGTCTTCAACGGTCGCGGCGGCCTCGAACTGGTCGACAACCTGCGCGCCGGCTGTGCGGGCATGATCCTGGCCCCCGACACGATCGATCACGCGCTACGCGCCTATAACCACTTCATGGCTGGAGACGAGCCCAGCGCGGAGGCCGCCTATCGCGACGTCTCGCCTGCAATCGTCTTCATCATGCAGTCGATCGAGAGCCTGCTCTGCTACGGCAAGCGCCTCTTCGGCGAGCGCGCCGGTCTTGCCATTCACGACCGGTCCCCCGCTCTGCGCCCGACGGAATTCGGTTTGGAACTCGTGCGGCGGCACGCCGCGCAGCTCGGCCCCTACAGCGCTGCGGCCTAAGGCAGCGGTCCCAACAGTGGATCGCGGCTTTAGGGAAAGCCGCTGCAAACACAACACGTTGGATCATCGGCCTGGATACCATCCGGTCTGATGATCGAGCGTCATGATCGGGCCCGGACGGAAGTCGGACCGCCAGCCTTGCCCCGCGTTTCAGGCCAGCGTTGCGCTCCGCGATCGCAGCCTTCCGGCAGGCTTGTGATTTGACAATTCGGGCAGCGAGCCTAAGTCATGAGACATGATGGCGCGCTTCTCCAATTTCCGTCGCGGCCTGCACCGGGCAGGTAACCTGATCGCGGGCAACTAGCCCCGGATTCGTCGCGCCGCGCGCCTCGGGTTCGGGGCGGTCGGCCTTCCGGCGCCGAATCGGCATCATTCCGGACTTAAGGTCGACGCGGGCAACGCCCCGCACATCCACCATCAGCGCAAGCGACGAAAGCGTCTGCCGAAGGCAGAGAGCCCCCCCGACGCCATTGTCCGGCATCGTGCAAGCTCGCCTGCGCGCAATCTTCCACTGCTACGCGCTGCCCACGGGGGCGCAATCATTCAGGACGACGTTCACATGACCAACCGGACCTCCGGCGGGGCAAAGCCCCGTATCACCTTGACCGCAATCGATCACGAGAAGCTCACCCAGCTCGCGATTGCCGCGACCAACACCTTTCCCGATGTCGCAGCGGAACTCGCCGACGAAGTGGCGCGCGCCCGCGTTCTCGCCAAGGGGCGCCAGCTCGCCGACGCCGTGCGCATGGGCAGCGAAGTGCTGTTCCAGGACGAGGTCACGGGCAAGACCACCACCGTGACCCTGGTCTATCCGCCCGAGGCCGACATCGCCCAGGGCAAGATCTCGATCCTGACCCCGATCGGGACCGCTCTGATCGGCCTCTCGGTCGGCCAATCCATCAACTGGACGACGCGCAGCGGCGACGTGAAGCGTCTGACGGTTCAGGCCGTCCGCGATCCAGCCGATGGCGCGCCCCAACCGGCCTGATTGCGGCGGGCGACAGCGAGCCCTCAGGAGCGGGCGAGAACGTCGGCGAGCGAAGGCCTCGCATGACCGTCTCGCCCCGCCACCGCCGGCGCGGCGAGCATGGCGTTGAGGACGGCCTCCTGGGTCGCCTCGGCGGCCGCGCGAAACGGCAGATCGATTCGATTCTCGTTGAGCACGACCATCGGCGCGAGATCGGCGCGTTCATGATGGCTGATGCGGCCGGCCGTGCTGAAGGCCAGCGCGATATCGCCGCTGCCATTGCCCCAGAATGCGCCGAGCCGCGCCAGCCCCGCACCGCACCGCCTGGCAACGCGCGTCAGCTGCCGCGATTCCATCGGGATATCGGTCGCCACCACGATGATGACGGACCCACGCTCGGGCGCGGCCGCGTGCGGCATGGCGGGCGGAACGGGCCGGCGGCCATCAGGCAGAACCAGATCTCCCGCATTGCCAAAATTGGCCTGAACCAGCACGCCGAGCGTATAATCGCTGCCGTCCAGCCTGAGCAGGCGCGAGGCCGTGCCGATGCCGCCCTTGAAACCAAAGGCGCTCATGCCGGTCCCGCCGCCGACGGCGCCCTCCTCGACCGGGCCTGCCATAGCAGCATCAAGTGCCGCGAAGGCGTCGCTCTCGCTCAGAACGCGCGCCCGAATGTCTGAGAGAAAACCGTCATTGCACTCGAGCACGACCGGATTGACCGTTCCGGTCGTCCGGCCAATGTCGGGATTGGCCGCGAGCGCGCGCGTGACGAGGGCATTGAAGCCAGTTCCGACCGACAATGTGTTTCCCAGCAGAAGCGGGGTTTCGATCTGGCCGAGTTCGGAGACCTGCACCAGCCCGGCACTCTTGCCAAAGCCGTTGATGACATCGACACCGGCGCGCAGCTTCTCGCGGAACAGATCGTCGCCATGGGGCAGGATGGCCGTGAACCCGGTCTGGATATCCCCGTCGCGAATGGTCCTGTGGCCGACACGGACGCCGGCAACATCGGTAATCGCATTGAGCGGGCCGGGCGGCAGCGAGCCGCAGATCAAACCAAGGGAACGGGCGCGGGCAGGCATGGGCGGCAATCCGGCTGGCTGACGATGCTTCCGGCTATAGCGCAAACCCCGGCATCCGCCAGTACCGGCGCGCAGCCCCGTTCCCGCGATCAGGGGGACCGGGCGAGAGCGATCGCGTCGGCCACTTCCTCGTAGCGCTCGGTCAGGGTCGCGGTCGCGACGCGGATATGGGCGCTGGGGAGGACCGAGAACTTGCTGCCGGGATTGACCGCGATGTTGCGCGCGGCGAGCGTCACCATGGCGAAGGGCTCCGAGATGATCGGAACCCACAGGCAAAGGCCGCTTCCGGGCGCGGTGTGGATGCCGCGCGCGGCTAGCGCTTCAGCGAGCCTGTCGCGCCGCTGCTTGTAGATGATGCGAGCCTTCGCCACGATATCCCGACTCGCCTCGTCACGCAGCAGCCAGGAGGTTGCGCCCTGGAGCAGGCGGCTCGTCCAGCCCGCGCTGAAGGCCCGATAGGACTGGACCTGTTCGACGATCGCAGCCGAACTCGACAGCACCGCGAGCCGCAGATCGGGCCCGAGGGTCTTCGAATAAGAGACGATATGGATGGTGCGCTCCGGAAAGCGCACGCCGAGTGACGCGGGCGGTGCCTCCGAGATGTCGGCCACGCCGTCATCCTCGATGATCAGCGCATCGCTCTCAGCAAGGATGTCGCCGATCAGCGCGAGCCGTTCAGCACTGACCGTCTGCCCCGTAACCGAGTGCAGTCTTGGCTGGAACACGAATGCAGCAAGCCGCTCCTGCGCCGCGGCGCGGAGCGAGGCCGGCAGGGGGCCGTGCTCGTCGCAGGCCACAGGCACGATCCTGACGCCAAGATCCTCGAGGATGTCGAGCAGCCGCATGGCCGTCGGATGCTCGATCGCGACGGCCGAGCCCGGCGCCACAAGGGCCCGCAGGGTATTGTAGACGGCATTGTAGCCGCCATTGGTGGCGAGGAATGCTTCCGGCCGATAGGGCCAGCGCGCTTCGGCCGCCTCGCGCAGTTCCGGTACGACCCGGCTCCGTTCATAGCTGTTGAGCTTGTCGACCGTTGCGCCATGGGCCAGCGCCTCTGCGAGCGGTGGCAGCAGGGCTGTGTCGGGAATTGCCAGCGACAGGTTCAGCACGCCGGCACCGTAGTCGCCGGAGCTCGCCAGCCGTTCCGGCTGGGCGATGAAGCGGTCCCCACTGACCCAGGTGCCGTTGCGCCCCCGGCCGCGAATGATCTTCTGGCGGCGCAATTCGCTCCAGGCCTCGGAGATCGTCGCCGGACTGACCTTCATTTCGTAGGCGATGTCGCGGATCGCCGGCAGCCGCGCCCCGACAGGCAGCGCCCCCGCCCTGATCAGCGCGCTGGTCTCCAGGGCGATGCCCCGGATGCTGCGATCAACGATCGTTCTTGCGAGCCAGTCGGCGCTGATCGAGCTGTTCATCTGCCGGCCATTTAATGTTCAATAACATAATAACATTTGCGCAGTTATTTTTGAACATTTAGCACTTGGCCTGTCGAGAGCTTTTCAGAGTTGCCAACATGGCTGTGACGCTGCGCCTTGCACTCCGCGATTGGGACTATATGACCCCGCTCGTTCTTGGCGACGTCTCCTCGCCCCGGCTGAAGATCCAGGTCGATCGCGTCGGCACACTGGTCGGCGATCTGGCCACCGACGAAGCTTACGATGCCGCAGAGCTGTCATTCAGCCGCTATGCCCAGCTGCGCCATGACGGCAACGACACGATCGTCGGCATGCCGAACTTCATCATGCGCGGCTTTCGTCATCGCTGCATCGTGACGACCAAGGACAGCTCGATCCGCACGCTCGCCGACCTTGCCGGCAAGAAGATCGGCGTCACAGGCTGGCGCGATTCCGGCAACACCTGGACCCGCGCCGCCGTGCGCCGCGAAGGCGTCGGCGTCGAGGACGCTATGTGGTATGCCGGGCGCCTGACCGAGGCTCACCCGATCACCGACCGCCTCGACGGCTTCGGTCGTCCCGGTCGGATCGAGGCTGCTCCGGGTGAGCGCCCGATGGTGGATCTCCTGCGGGATGGCGGGCTCGATGCCGTCTTCACTCCCTTCATGCCCAAGGGCTTCTTCGATCCGGCCTCGCCGTTCCGTCAGGTGCTCGAGGATTTCCGGGCGGCGGAGACCACCTATTTCCACGAGGTCGGCTACATCCCGGGCATGCACCTGATCGGCTTCAAAGCCGAATTCGTCCGCGACCACCCCTGGATCATGGACGAGCTCAGTGCGTTGATCGACGAGTCGCAGCGGCTCTGGCTCGAGAAGCGCGAGAAATATGCCGATACGACACCCTGGATGTTCGACGAGCTGCGCCGTTGCGCCCGCGATCTGCCCTCTTCGTGGAGCGCGAGCGGTTTCGCCGAGAACGAAGTCATGATCGCCGATTTCGCGACCGAGCTCCATGAGCAGAAGATCCTGCCGCGCCTGCTGACACCGGCCGAGCTTTTCCCGCGGCAAGCGCGCACCCGCTGACACGCCCGAGAAGCGTTGCGACAGGCCGGCGCCACCGCCCGGCCTGCAAGTTCAGACAAGAATGGGGAGTAGCACCATGTATTTCAGATTGATTGCCTCCGTCGCCTTCGCCGGATTGACGCTGGCCGGATCCGCGCTGGCCCAGCAGGGCACGATCGCGAAGCAGACGGTCAACGAGGAGCTGCGGGCGCGCCTGCCTGAGACGCTGCGCAGCAAGGGCAAGATGATTTCGGTCAATAACGGCTCCTTCCCGCCCTACGAGATCGTCACCGGCACCGAGATGAGCGGCGCCAGCTCCGACCTCACCGATGCCATCGGTCAGGTCCTGGGCGTCACGATCGAGCATGCGACGGTGGGAGGCCTGCCTGCCCTGCTCGCCGGCGTGAATGCCGGGCGCTACCAGTTCGCCTTTGGCCCGGTCGGTGATTTCAAGAGCCGGCAGGAAGCCAACGACTTCGTCGACTGGGTCCAGGAATTCGTCGTCTTCGCGGTGCAGAAGGGCAATCCCAAGGGCATCACCTCGCTCGACACCGCCTGCGGCAACCGCATCGCCGTCATGGCCGGCGGCTCGGCCGAGCGCGTCATCCAGGTCCAGGCAGAGAAGTGCAAGGCGGACGGCAAGAGCCCCATCGAGGTGCAGTCCTATTCCGATCAGCCGAGCTCTATCCTGTCGGTCCGCTCCAAGCGCGCCGATGCCTTCTTCTCGTCGCAGGCGCCCCTCACCTATTTCGTCGCGCAGGCCAACGGCCAGCTTGAACTCACCGGCGTCGGTGCACGCAACGGGTTTGAGGATCTCTATCAGGGCGCTGTGGTCCCCAAGGGCTCGCCGCTCGGCCCGGTTCTGCGCGATGCCGTCAAGATCCTGATCGATAACGGCACCTATGCCGCGATCATGAAGAAATGGGGGCTCGAGAATAACATGCTCAAGGAGCCCGGCCTCAATCTGGGCGGGGCCCTGCCGAAATGAGCGGCGAGCCCGCGATGACAGCGCCACCCTCGGGCGGCGCCGACCCGAGGGACGTGGTCAATGCGCACGCCCCCTTCCCGATCGCACGCCTGATCCTCTGGGCGGTCACGGCCATAATCGTCGTCGATTTCGGCCTGATCGTCGCGAGGAACGAAAATTTCGGCTGGCCGGTCGTCGCCGCCTATTTCTTCGACCGCACCGTGCTCAATGGCCTCTCGGTCAGCCTCGGATTGACGGTCGTCGCTATGGTAATCGGCACCGCGCTCGGGCTCGTGCTCGCAATCGCGCGGTTGTCGAAGGACACTCTCGCGAGCTCCTCCGCGTCGCTGTTCATCTGGTTCTTCCGTGGCACGCCGCTGCTCGTGCAGTTGATCTTCTGGTACAATCTCTCGACGCTGTTCCCCCAGATCTCGCTCGCAATCCCGTTCGGGCCGAACCTGGCGAGTTGGGAAACCAACTCGGTCATCACCCCGGTCACCGCCGCCATCGTCGGCCTCGCGCTGAACGAAGCGGCCTATATGGCGGAGATCATCCGTGGCGGCCTGCTTTCGGTCGATCGCGGCCAGGCCGAGACCGCCGAGGCCTTCGGCATGACCAAGGGCCGGGCATTGCGGCGGATCATCATTCCCCAAGCCATGCGCTCGATCGTACCGCCGACCGGAAACCAGCTCATCAGCATGATCAAGGCGACCTCGCTCGTCAGCGTCATCGCCATGGCCGATCTGCTCTACTCGGTTCAGTCGATCTACAACCGCACCTTCGAGATCATCCCGATGCTGCTGGTTGCGGTCCTCTGGTACCTGCTGATCACCTCGATCCTCAATGTCGGCCAGAGCTATATCGAGGCCTATTACAGCCGCGGCGAACGCCGCGACGGCGCGGCTGCTCCGCTGCCAGCCGTGCAGGAGGCAAGCCATTGACCGCCGCTGCAGCGACCACGCCGCTCGTCAGGGCGCGCGACATCCACAAGTCCTTCGACCATCTCGAGGTGCTCAAAGGCATCGACCTCGACGTGATGCCGGGCGAGGTCGTCGTCATCCTCGGGCCTTCGGGTTCGGGCAAGTCGACCTTCCTGCGCTGCATCAACCATCTCGAAGCCATCAACCGGGGCTTCATCGAGGTGGATGGCGAGCAGATCGGCTACCGGATGCGCAACGGCCGGCTGCAGAAGCTCACGGGCAACGGCATCGCGCGCCAGCGCCGCAAGATCGGCATGGTCTTCCAGCAGTTCAATCTCTACCCGCATATGACGGCGCTGGAGAATGTCATCGAGGCGCCGATCGGCGTCCATGGCATGAA
This sequence comes from Allobosea sp. 05T433, assembly GCF_056396065.1. Classification (NCBI taxonomy): domain Bacteria; kingdom Pseudomonadati; phylum Pseudomonadota; class Alphaproteobacteria; order Hyphomicrobiales; family Alloboseaceae; genus Allobosea; species Allobosea sp. 05T433. Next base: position 45,619 of record NZ_JBFTKS010000033.1, read on the forward strand.
CCGCAGGGACGCGACGACGGGGGCGCTCGACCTGCTTGATCGGGTCGGCCTCTCCGACAAGGCGGCAAGCTATCCGCGCCAGCTCTCCGGCGGCCAGCAGCAGCGCGTCGCCATCGCCCGCGCCCTGGCGATCAAGCCAAAATTGATGCTGTTCGACGAGCCGACATCGGCGCTCGACCCCGAACTGGTGGGCGAAGTCCTGACGACGATGCGCGATCTCGCCCGGCAGGGCCTCACCATGATCGTGGTGACCCACGAAATCGGCTTCGCGCGCGAGGCCGCCGACCGGGTCGTGTTCATGGATGGCGGCAAGATCGTCGAAATGGGCCGGCCGGAGGAGGTGATGGACAATCCGCGCCATCCGCGCACCCAGGCCTTCCTGTCGCGCTTCCTCTGACCTTCCGTGCTCGCATCGGCATTCCCGAAGACGCCGATCCACTGTTCGGGCCGGTGCAGTAGCCGCAGTAGTCCGGCCAGTGCCGGGTCGCATCCGCAAAGACCGAGATAGATCATGTCCGCGCTCGACAACAGCTTCGCCCGCGTCTCCGATTTCGAGGCCATGGAGGCCGATCTCAGGGCGACCCGCCGTTACCTTCACGCCAACCCGGAACTCTCCCACGAGGAGGCCGAAACCGCGCGCTATGTCGCCGACAAGCTCACGGCCTGGGGTTACGAGGTGACCCGCAACGTCGGCGGCCATGGTGTCGTGGCGCGCCTCAGCAGCGGCACCGGGGCGGGCAGCATCGCGATCCGCGCCGACATGGACGCGCTGCCGATCACCGAAGAGACCGGCCTTCCCTATGCCAGCCTCCAGCCCGGCAAGATGCATGCCTGCGGCCATGACGGGCACACCGCCGTCCTGCTCGGCACGGCCGAATACCTTGCCCGCACGCGCCGCTTCGACGGCACGGTGACGCTGATCTTCCAGCCGGCCGAGGAGGCAGGCAAGATCAGCGGCGCCCAGGCGATGATTGCCGACGGGCTGTTCGAGCGCTTCCCCTTCGATGCGATCTTCGGATTGCACAATCATCCCGGCGCGCCGGAGGGCACGATCCTGCTGCGATCCGGCCCGATGATGGCCGCCGCCGACACGGTCACCATCACGATCAGGGGCAAGGGCGGCCATGCCTCGCGCCCGCATCTGACCATCGACCCGGTCGTGGTCGCCTGCCATCTCGTGGTCGCGCTGCAGACTGTCGTCTCACGCAATATCGACCCGACACAGACGGCTGTCGTCACGGTCGGCACTATCCATGCGGGCCAGGCCGTCAACGTCATCCCTGAAGAGGCCAGGCTGGCGCTCAGCGTACGCTCCTTCGAGCCGAAGATCCGCGACCTGCTGGAGGAGCGCGTCGTCAGGCTCGCCCGCTCGGTCGCGGAAGGCCACGGCGCGTCGATCGAGATCGACTACGAGCGCGGCTATCCTGTCGTGGTCAACGCCGAAGCCGAGACGGCCTTCGCGCGCATGGTCGCCGAGGAGCTGGTCGGCGCCGACAAGGTAGCGACCTGCCATCTCATCCCAGGCAGCGAGGACTTCGCCTATTTCCTCGAGCACAGGCCAGGAAGTTTCCTGCGCCTCGGCAATGGCCTCAACTCACCGATCCTCCACAGTGCGCAGTATGATTTTGCCGATGACAGCCTGACCGTCGGCGCCGCGCTGTGGGCCCGTCTCGTCGAGCGCTATCTGCAGGCCAACGGATAAAGCCGGGCCCTGTCGGCTTTCCGGATGCCGCCCCATAGTTGCCCTAGGCTCCACCGGAGCAACTTGCGGCGCGACGCTATCGTGGCGCGCGCTGGCTGAAGAGCCAAGTGCGCCATTCCGGCGCCAAGAACTGGTCCGGGCTGACTTTATGGTCCATCCCGTCATAGGTCACGAACATGGGCGAACCGCCGGCCCTGGCCAACGCATCGGCCCATGATCTCGATGCGGCATACGGATTCTCGCGGTCGGCCGTTCCATGGACGATCAGGAACGGGACCTTCGCCGCTTGTTGCGCCAGGCTGCGCTGCGGCGGAACTCCCGAGAATGCGACAACGCCCGCGAACGTCTTGGGCTTCGTTGCCGCGGCAATGATCGCCGCCGACGCCCCCATCGAGAACCCGACCAGGTAGACCCGCTGCGGATCAACCGGCAGGCGCCGTTTCAAATCCTCGACCAACGCCAGAACGTCAGCAAGCTGATCGCTCGGTTTTGCAACCCGATTACTGCCGTCGCCAGCATAGTTCGCGCTGAGCGTCGGAAATTGCGGCACGACGACATATGCCGGAAATTCACGGGCAATCGCGGGAGCGGCCCAGCTCCGGATGAAGGGCCCGACCTGGCTGACATTGTCGGTGCCCACCCCGCCCGATGCATGCAGCGCGATGACAAGCGGCAATTTCGCTTGGCTTTGAGCGGCCGGCGAAAGCAGACGATAGGGAATGCTATGCCCGTTGGGAGCGGCGAAGACGCTCGGCTGGAATAGATCAATTGGCATTTTGACGAGGGACTCGACCGCGGCCAACTGCGCCGGCGATGGCTGGGAGATGCGCCGATCTTCCCTGATTTCGCCGCCTAGAGCCCCGGATCCGGCTATGGTGAATGCCGCAAGCAGCGTCGCGGCAAGATTGAGCGATCGGCGCATCGTGTCCTCATCGGTTGCGAAATCTCAGGGTTCACCGCCTCTTCATCTGCCGTCGTCTGACGCTTCACAAACGGTCAAATCTCTGCCGAGCTGATAGATTTTCTTTGGGCTCAGGGCAGGCAATTGGCCTTCGGGCCGCTTTGTGGATTGTCGAGGGCGAGCGACCCTAGATCGTTTCGTGGCTCAGCCGGCGAATGCGGCTCAACCTCGCCTGCGAAGGTCTCACGCCTCGCGACGGCTCAGGACTTCCGGATGCAGATCAGCTCGTTCGCACCGACCACTGGCGGGGCCGCAAATACCGTCAGTGACTACCAGTCCAGGCGTCGTAGCCAGGCCTCCAGACTGTCGTCGCCGGGCTCGGCCGGTGCGAGGACACGGATCTGGGCGGCCTCGCGGGGCGCGACCCCGAACCGGGCCTTGAAGGCGCGCGAAAAAGCATCGTCGCTGGAAAAGCCGAACCTGCGCGCGAGTTTGCCGATGCCGCCTCGTTCGAGCGACGCTCCGTTCAGCGCGAGACGCGCGCGCTCCAGCCTGCGCCGGCGGATATAGTCCGAAACCCCGCCCAGTGGCGCGAACAGGCGGTACAGCGCCGAGCGTGACAGCCCGAAGGCGCAGCAAAGCATGGCCGCATCGAGCGCCGGGTCAGCGATATGGCGGTCGATGAAGCGGCACATCGTCGCCAGCGTGGCCGTCAGCGTGGATGGAGCGTCCTGGTCGCGCATCAACGAAGGCGCAAGGCAGGCTGCGAGGAGATTCGCGCTGGCCTTGAGAAGGCCGGGTGCCTCGCGAGGGCCGAGCTCCTGCGCTGCCCTCAGCAGGGCCTGCAGATGGTCTCCCGCGAGCCTGCCCAGCGCCTCCCGGCCCGACAGCACCGTGCCATGGGCTCTGTCGATTGCGTCGGCGTCGAGCCCGAGCAAGGCGCGGGGGAGAACAAGGTTGATTGCCCGCATGTCGCTGGCATGCGACCGCATGGGACGCGACAGGTCGAGGATCAGGACGTCGGACGGGCCGGCTCGCATCTCCTTGCCGTCGATATCCAGCGTCGTATGGCCGGACTGGTAGAGCTGGATCAGCAGGTGGTCGACGCCAACGGCGCCGATCAGCCCCTCCGAGCGCTCGTAGCGCTGGGCGCTTGTCATCACCTCTCCGACAAGGGCGACACCGAGATGATGGCGGCGGATGTCTCCCCGGAAGGTGGAGCGCCAGTCGCCGGAGAGAGGCTGGACGTCGAAAACCGGTGCGATTTCCTCGCGCCACCGGCCGAACATCCGCTGGGAATCGCAGTCCTGCTCGCTCACCCCTACGCCCCGTTTTCTCGACGCTGCTGCGCGGCGCCTGCGGCCGGCTGTGGCACGACACGCCCCATGCAATGCCTCCTAAACACCGAACGAGTGACCGATCGTCAAGAGACTGATTTCAGCCGCCTTCGACCTGGTTCATGGCTTTGGCACGGCAACGCGGTTGATTGGGACGCCATGCCGGCTTCGACCTCTCTCGACCATTCCAGCCTCATGTTACGGACCTGTGATCGATCCGCCTGAGCGGATGCCTGCCTCGAGACCTGCCCATGCCGTTTGCCGCAACGCGATCCACCCGTCTTCGCTCCTCCCTCCTCGCCACGACTGCTTCGGGCTTCCTCCTCGCGCTCGCGCCAACGGTGATCTCCGCGCAAGAGATCGCGGCCTTGCCAGATGCGTTCGCCGGCCGGCCCGCCCGCATGCTGCCGCGCGCCCTGGCGCTGCTGCCGCCCGCCGCAAGCTTTGTCACGCCGGAGTACAATGCCAGTTATGGGCTGGCCCAGATCGGTGCTGCCGACGCCTATGCGCTGGGGCTCACCGGCAAGGGCGTGCTGGTCGCGGTTGTCGACAGCGGCATCGATCCGACTCATCCGGAGTTTGCGGGGCGGATTTCGCCGCTGTCGCGGAACTTCGGGCTCGACCGCCCCGACCCCGCGGATATCGTCGACCGCGACCCGACCGCCCATGGCACCCATGTCGCCGGAACCATCGCCGCGGCCAGGGACGGGGTCGGAATGCAGGGTGTTGCCTATAATGCCGAGATTCTTGCCCTGCGCGCCGTCGTGCGAGGGCCGGGAGGGGATATTCCAGCCGCGATCCGCTATGCGAGCGAAGTCGGCGCGAAGGTCCTCAACGGCAGCTATGGTCCGTCCTATCCCTCACCCACGCTTCCCGACGGCAGTCCCAACCCGGACTATCAGCTGTTCCCGATCCAGCCCTACCAGCAGGTCGGCACGGCGGCGGAAGTTGCGGCCATCCGGCAGGCCGGCGCCTCCGACATGGTCATGGTCTTCGCCGCCGGCAACGAGCGGGAGGATCAGCCGGTCATCGCGCGCAACCCCACCGGCGCGGCATTCTATCCGGCGATCCGGCCAGGGAACGACAATAAGAACCTCTATGTCGTCCTCGACAATGCCGGGGACCAGGTCGATGCGAGCAAGCTCGATTATTCCGATCTCCAGCCCTACACGATTGCCGTCGTCGCCGTGGACCGTGATCGCAAGATCGCCTCCTTCAGCAACTATTGCGGGATTGCAGCAGCCTGGTGCCTCGCGGCGCCCGGCGTCAACATCCTTTCGACAGTCCCGGCTGACAAGGGTCTGAGTCCGACGCAACCCTATAATCTGTCGAGCGGCACCTCGATGGCCGCGCCGCATGTCGCGGGCACCGCAGCACTGGTCCGCGAAGCCTTTCCGTTCATGACCGCGCCGCAGGTGGTCCAGTCGATCCTGACCACCGCGACAGATCTCGGCTCCCCCGAGATCTATGGCTGGGGTCTCCTCAATGCCGGCAAGGCGGTTCGCGGCCCCGGGCAATTCCTGCAGACCTTCGATGTCGACACGAAGGGCTATTCCGGCTCCTTCGCCAATGACATTTCCGGCGCCGGCGGGCTGGTGAAACGCGGCGATGGCCGCCTCGAACTGTCGGGTCGCAACAGCTATGCCGGCGGCACCTCGGTGATCGGCGGCACGCTCGCCCTGAACGGATCCGTGACCTCGGCCGTATCGGTCGGCCAGGGTGGAACCCTGCGTGGCACGGGCCTCATCGAGGCCGGCCTGTTCAGTGCCGGCACCGTCATGCCTGGCAATTCGCCGGGAACGCTCTTCGTCAAGGGGCCGGTCGCCTTCGGCAGCACCAGTCGGTTCGTGCTTGATATCGACGGCTCCGGAACCGGCAACGGCACTGGCAACTATTCACGGTTGGTGACGACGAGCTCGGCCGGTAGCGTCGCCGCCAATGGACGTCTTGTGCCGGTCCTGCGCGGCATCTCCGGCAACGCGTCCAATCAGTTCACGCCTGCGGTCGGTTCCTCCTTCGGCATTCTCGCTGCAGCGGGCGGATTGAGCGGCAGCTTCACCGGGCTTGACCAGCCGGCAAGCGGCTTGCCCGGCAATGCCCGCTTCGATGCCCTCTACCGCGCCGACGGCCTCTCATTGATCGTGACGCCCGGCTCCTACGCAGCTCTCTCAGGTCTCGGCGGCAACGCCTGGGCCGTCGCCCAGGCCCTCGACAGCACGCGTCCCGCTGCCGGAATACGCCCCGATGCCGGCCGGCAGGAGGTGTTCGACGCGCTCTATACCACCGCGCCGGGCGCGCTCGCGCCAGCGCTGGGCTCGTTATCGGGACAGAGCTACGCCGACGCCAGGATGGCTATGATCACGGCGCAACGCATGGTCGATTCGGCCCTCGACCAGCGTCTGACTGCCGGGAGCTCTGCCCTCCCCGGCCAGGCCCCGAACCCGGGCGAGGCTGGGTATGCGAGCCTGGGCAAATCCGCGGCCGCGCGTCCGAGGCAACAGGCAGCCGCGCTCCAGCCCGGACGAGACGGCGTGGTTTGGGGACAGGCTCTCTATGGCTTCGGGCGCACTGGCAGCGACAGGTCCGGGCCCGGCACGGATTTCGGCGTGGCCGGAGCCCTGCTCGGCGTCGAACGTTCCGTGTTCAGTACGAGCCTGATCGGCGGTGCCGTCGGATACGCGCGCTCGAACGGCGATCCCAAGACCGATGCCGCGGGCCGGGTGACCGTCGACAGCTACAGCATCTCGGCCTATGGCCGCACGCGCCTCGGCGATCTGACCCTGCGCGGCGCGCTGGGCGGGACCTATGGCAAGACCGAGAACCGCCGGACGATCCAGCTCAGTCACGTCCAGCGCGTCGCCCATGGCGAGACGGATGGCTACGGCGTCTTCGGGCATCTGATCGCCGGATATGGCCTTGCTTCCATCTCCGGTCTTGAACTCTCGCCCGAGGCCGGGCTCAGCCTGAATCATTTCCGCCAGGGCGGGCTGACGGAAAGCCAGGCCGGCGCGTTCGCGCTGACACTGCGCGGCGAAAGCCAGACCTCGACCCGCACATTGGTCGGCGGCCGGCTGGCGACTCCCCTTACCTCCGATGAGCGGCTGCGTTTTGACCTCAAGGCCTATTGGTCTCATGAGCTGGCGGACAACGTCGCGATCCAGCGAGCGGGCCTTCTGGGCACCGCGTTTGCAGTCCGCACCCCTCGGGCCTCACGTGACGGAGCCGTGATTGGAGCAAGCCTCTCGGGGGCGATCGCGCCCAAGGTCGATGTGACAGGCTCCTATGACGGCGAGTTCCGTCGCGGCGCGACAAGCCACCGCTTTTCGCTTGAGGCCAGGACCCGCTGGTGAGGTCGGAGCGGCCTGGGCTCACGGGAGAGGGCAATCGGAGTGCGGTTCCCGCCGGGGAGCCGCGCTGAACGCGAGCTTGGCGTAGATCAGGGCAACCTATGTCACCTCGACGATGGCTTCGATCTCGACGGTGATTCCGAACGGGAGGCTGCCGACGCCGATTGCGGAGCGGGCATGCCGCTCGCCAAAAATCTCGACGAAGAGGTCCGAGTAGCCATTGATGACCTTCGAATGCTCAGTGAATTCACGCACCGCATTCACCATGCCGAGAATCTTCACGACGCGTCGGATCCGATCGAGCGAACCGAGCTCTTCCAGAAGGATCGCACGCTGCTGCAGGCCGACGAGGCGCGCATGCTCCGCGGCCTGTTCAGTCGAGACGCCTGCGCCGACCTTTCCGGTCGGGACCTCGCCCCCCGCGCACATAGGTCGCCGCCCGGGTCTTCACGGCGGGCAGCTGCAGCCCACGCTGCTTGATGCCCTGTTCGATCGACATTTCCTGTCCCCTTCCAGAAATTGGGAAGCCGTCCCGCGTGGCGGGCCGGTGGCGTGCCCAAGGGTTGCGATCGCCTTTCAGCGATAGAGCTCTAGGGTCAACCAATGCAATAGATCACATCAATCTGAGCAGACTCGACCTCAATCTGCTGCCCGCTTTTGATGCGCTTCTGTCTGAAGGCAGTGTCACGCGCGCGGCCAAGTGCATTGGCATAGGCCGACCTTCCATGAGCCATGTGCTCAACCGATTGCGCAGGCTGTTCAGGGACGATCTGTTCATCCGCGCTCCCGTTGGGATCAGGCCGGCCCCAGGCGCCCTGCGGCTTGCCGGGCCGATCCGCGAAGCGCTGTCGATGATCCAGGGGACGCTGCTTCAGGGAGAGAGTTTCGATCCGCTTCAGCCCGAGCGCGTCTTTCTGCTGGGGATGCCCGACAGTGTTGAAGTGCCGCTCCTGCCGCGGCTGATGGCACTGCTGGCGTCAATCGCGCCCAGAGTGCGCATTCAGGTTCGCGCGATTGACCGTTTCACCATTCTCGAGCTGCTCGACGGGCACCGCCTGCATCTGCGTGCCGCGGGCCTTCTCACTGAAGGCTCTAATCACCACAAGCGGCGCCGCCTCCACACCACCAACGATCAGACGTCGCCATGATCTGGCATCGATCCTATGACCACGACCCGGCGCATCGCTGGTTTCGCGAGACCATGTCAGGGCTCGCCGCAGCGCGTTAAAGCGAGTGCGACCGACGATACAGCCACGATGCTGACTCCTCAGCCGCCGTTTAGCGCCGCAGTTCACCGGTGCTTTGCGGCGCTGTGGCGCGAGATTGAGCGCAGAACGCAGAAAACCCCGCCTCTTATGTGAGACGGGGTTTGATATTTGATTTGGTTGCGGGGGCCAGATTTGAACTGACGACCTTCAGGTTATGAGCCTGACGAGCTACCGGGCTGCTCCACCCCGCGGTAATGGGAACGCGGCGCCGATGTTTTAGCATCGAGCGCCGCGTTTTGCGTTTTGCGATTGTGATGAGGG
>NZ_JBFTKS010000034.1:0-51774 GCF_056396065.1 Allobosea sp. 05T433
CCCTCGAAGTACGGTGCTGACGCCGGCCGAGGAAGCCATCGTCGTGGCCTTCCGGCAGAAGACACTGCTGCCGCTGGACGACGTGCTGGGTTGCCTGAAGGACACCATCCCCGGCCTCAGCCGCAGCGCCCTGCACCGTTGCCTCCAACGCCACGGCATCTCCCGACTGCCTAAGGATGAAACGGCGGACAAGCGCAGCCAGTTCAAGACCTACGCCATCGGCTACGTCCACATCGACAGCTGCGAACTGCGCCACGCCGAAGGCAAGCTGCACATGTTCCTGGCTMTCGATCGGGTCTCCAAGTTCACCTACGTTGAGTTCCACGCGCGCATCGGCAGCAAGATCGGCGCAGACTTCCTGCGGGCTGTGGCCGAGGTATTCCCCTACCAGATACACACGGTCCTTACCGATAACGGCATGGCTTTCGCTGATCTGCCCAAGAACCGTTCCGGTCCGACAGCCATGATGCGCGGCCATCCCTTCGACCGCGCTTGCTGGGAGCTCGGCATCGAGCACCGACTGACCAAACCCTATCATCCATGGACCAACGGCCAGGCCGAACGGATGAACCKCACMATCAAGGAAGCGACCGTCAAGCGCTTCCACTATGACGATCATCGCCAGTTCGAGGCGCACCTCACAGACTTCGTTGYCGCCTACAATTTCGGCCGCCGGCTGAAGACCCTTAGGGGGCTCACACCCTACGAGTTCATCTGCAAATGCTGGACTTCAGAGCCAGAACGATTCAGGCTCGATCCAATCCATCAAATGCCGGGACTAAACATCTAGATCATCGGACCGGATATCGTATCCAGTCCGATGATCTAACTCTTTGTCTTTGCATCGGCCTTCCCGAAAACCGCAATCCACTTTTCGGGCCGATGCTTTAAGAAGAGGCGTCGTGGTCGGACAGGCCCGACCATGACACTGATCGCTCCGAAGTGGGCCTCGAGAGCGGGGTCTATCCCTCGATCTGCCGTGCCTCTTCCGGCAGCATGATCGGAATGCCGTCGCGGATCGGATAGGCGAGCTTGGCAGGGCGGCTGATCAGCTCCTGCCTTGCTGCGTCGTATTCGAGCGTGCTCTTGGTCACCGGGCAGACCAGGATCTCGAGCAGTTTCGGGTCGATCCGGGTGGCGGGCATGTCGCGTTCGGTCATGATCTCGTCTCAGTGCTTTCTCGGAAGATCGGCGAGCATGCCGGCTGCGACCATCAATTTCGGCAGGGACAGGCCCGACATCGTGATGGCCGAGACCGTCGCGCGGGTGCGATCGGCCTCCGCGCCACGCTCGGCCAGCCAGCCATCGAGGGTGTCGGATCCGGTTGCGCCCGAGGCGATCTCCTGAGTCAACCCGGCATGAGCATCGACCAGCGTTTCGATGGCGCGGTCGCGGGCCAGGCGCTCATAATCGTCGGTCGCCGGTACGGCTGCTGCTGCTGCCGCCAGGCTGGACAGGCCGAAGACCGAATCGGCGCCGAAATGAATCCGCGCCACCTCGGAAATCGACCGTTTGGTCCGGTCGGCGATGTCGACGATGTCGGTCGCCTGGGCAAGTGCGGGCAGGCTGGCAATCCGCGCAGCGAGGGTTTCGGGCACTGATTCCGAGACGAGAACGGCGATGCGGGCCGTACGCGCCTGGGCGGCTGCCTCGGGCAGCAGGCTGTCGAGTTCGCCGGCGAGTGCGGAGACGCCCCTCGCGTAATGCGCAACCGTTTGCTCGATGGAGCCCGGTTTGGCGACGCCCCGACGCAGGAACCAGCTCATCCGATCGGTGACGAGTTCCTGGGCCGCGGCATAGAGACCGATCTGGGTCTTGCCCGGGATCTTGGCGTCGAGCGCATCGATCGCCCCGTTCAGGGCGATCAGATCGAAGGAGTCACGCGCAATGGCGTAGGCCGCGGCGATCGCCGGTGCGTCGGCGCGTGTCTGGCCGGCCAGGGTCGAGACGATGGCCGGGCCGCCACGGTTGATGATGGCGTTGGCGAGCTGGGTTGCGACGATCTCGCGACGCAGCTTGTGGCTGGCAATCTCGGCGCCGTATTTGTCGCGCAGCGCCTTCGGGAAATAACGGGCGAGCTCGTTGTTGAGATAGAGATCGTCCGGAATGGCCGATTCGAGCAAGGCATCGTGCAGCGCGAGCTTGGCATAGGCCAGCAGCACGGCAAGCTCCGGCCGGGTCAGGCCCTCGCCGCGCTTCTCGCGCTCGGCCAGCACCATATCGGTCGGCAGGAACTCGACCGAGCGATCGAGGCGGCCCTGGGCTTCCAGCGTCAGCATCAGGCGACGCAGCGCGGGCGTTGCCGTCGCGCCCTGAGCCTCGGTCAGCGAAAGCGCCAGCGTCTGCAGGTAGTTGTTGCGCAGGACGAGGAGGCCGACCTCATCGGTCATGTCGACGAGCAGGGCGTTGCGCTTCTTCTCAGGCAGGCGCCCGTCGCGGACAGGGCCCGCGAGTGCGATCTTGATATTGACCTCGACGTCGGAGGTGTTGACGCCGGCGGAGTTGTCGATGGCATCGGTGTTGATCCTGATGCCGTTGCGGGCGGCTTCGATGCGTCCGCGCTGGGTGCAGCCCAGATTGGCGCCTTCGCCGACGACACGGGCCCGCAGATCGGCGCCCGCAATCCGGATCGCGTCATTGGCGCGGTCGCCGACCTGGGCATCGGTCTCGTCGGTGGCTCGGATATAGGTGCCGATGCCGCCGAACCAGAGCAGGTCGACCCGCGCCTTGAGGATTGCGGTCATCAGTTCGGGCGGGGTGACTTCCGCCTTGTCGAGATCAAGCAGCGCGCGCAGCACCGGGGAGAGTGGGATGCTCTTGGCCTGGCGCGAGAATACGCCGCCGCCCTTGGAGATCAGCGACTTGTCGTAGTCCTGCCACGAGGAGCGGGGCAGCGCGAACAGGCGCTGGCGTTCGGCGTGTGACGCTGCCAGATCGGGCTCCGGATCGAGGAAGATGTCGCGGTGGTCGAAGGCGGCCACAAGCCTGATCGCCGGCGAGAGCAGCATGCCGTTGCCGAAGACGTCGCCCGACATGTCGCCGACACCCGCCACCGAGAAGGGGGTCGACTGGATGTCGATGTCGATCTCGCGAAAATGCCGCTTCACGGCCTCCCAGGCGCCACGTGCGGTGATGCCCATCTTCTTGTGGTCATAGCCCTGGCTGCCGCCAGAGGCGAAGGCATCGCCGAGCCAATGTCCCTTCTCGATCGAAAGCGCGTTCGCGATATCGGAGAAGGTTGCGGTGCCCTTGTCGGCGGCGACGACGAGATAGGGATCATCGCCATCATGGCGCACGGTGTCGGCCGGCGGAATGACCGTCTCGCCGTCGAGATTGTCGGTGAGCTCCAGCAGGGTGCGGACGAAGATGCGGTAGCTCTCGGTGCCTTCCGCGATCCAGGCCTGGCGATCACTCGCCGGCGGCAACTGCTTGGGGAAGAAGCCGCCCTTGGCGCCGACCGGAACGATCACGGCGTTCTTCACCTGCTGAGCCTTGACCAGGCCCAGCACCTCGGTGCGGAAATCCTGCGGCCGGTCGGACCAGCGCAGGCCGCCGCGCGCGACCTTGCCGAAGCGCAGGTGCACACCCTCGACGCGGGGCGAATAGACGAAGATCTCGTAGAGCGGATGCGGCAGCGGCAGATCGTCGAGCCTGGCGCATTCGAATTTCAGCGAGATCGTGCTGCGCGGATAGCCATCCGGGCCGATCTGGAAGAAATTGGTGCGCAGCGCCGCTTCGATCAGGTTGACCAGGCGCCGCAGAATGCGGTCCTCGTCCAGGCTGGTGACGTCGTTGAGCGCGGCTTCGATGCTGTCACGCTCGGCCTGCATCGCCTTCTCGCGCTTGCTCGCATCGAAATGCGGGTCGAATTTGGCGACGAAATAGGCGATCAGCTTCGAGGCGATGCCGGGGTGTCGGGTCAGCGCATCGGCGATGTAGTCCTGGGCGTAGGGCGCGCCGACCTGCCTGAGATAGCGCCCGAGCGCACGCAGCAGCGCCGCCTCGCGCCAGGCGATTCCGGCGGCAAGGACGAGCTGGTCAAAACGGTCCGATTCCGCCAGCCCACGGAACTGGGCCATCAGCGCTGCTTCGATCGTCGGATCGAGGCGGGCGACATCGATTTCGCCTCCGCCGGCACGCTCAAGCGTCATGTCGTGCAGCCAGACACGGGCGGCCTCAGGCGCTTCAACTCCATTGGCTGCCGGCGTCAGGTTGAAGGTCCGCTCGTTGACGACGCGGAAGCCCATGTTCTCGAGCACCGGCACGCGGGCGGAGAGGGAGATCGGCGAACCACTCGAGAAGACCTTGAGATTGGCCCGCGCCGCGGTATCGCCCTCGCGGCGATAGAGATTGACCGCGCGCGACCGCTCCGGGGTGAGCTTCTGCAGCATGTCGATGTCTTCGAGCGCATCGGTTGCCGAGAAGCGCTCGCGATAGGCCGCGCCAAAGGCCTCGGCATAGCGCTCGGTCAGCGACCGCGCTGCCGGGCCCGCCTTCTGCTCGTCGAGAACGTCCTTGAGGCCATCCGCCCAGGTTCGGACGATCGCAGCAATGCCGGCTTCCAGCGTGGCGCGATCGACCCTTGGTGTGCGGCCTTCGTCGCGGCCGATGATGTAATGGGTGCGGGACAGCGGGCCTTCCGGATAGGCCGGGTAAGCGGCCGACAGGCGCCCCTCATAGATCCGCGCCAGGAATTCGCCGACGCGACGGCGGACCTGCGTGTCGTAGCGATCCTTCGGAATGAAGACGAGGATCGAGACGAAGCGGTCGAACTCGTCGACCCGGGCCAGCGCGCGGATGCGCGGGCGCTCGGTCAGCTGCAGGATATCGAGCGCGAAGCGTTCGAGTGTCTCGCCGTCGATCTGGAAAAGCTCGTCGCGCGGAAAGGCATCGAGCACGTTGAGCAGCGCGCGGCCGGAATAGCTCGCCGCGTCGAAGCCCGTGTTCTTGGCGACGCGCGCGACCTTGAGCCGCAGATAGGGAATGGCGCGGGCGCTGCCCGTATAGGCATTGGAGGTCAGCAGGCCGACGATGCGCATCTCGCCGTCGAGATGGCCATCAGGTGTGAACAGCTTGACGCCGATATAGTCGAGATGGACGCGGCGATGCACGCGGCTCTTGACGTTGGCCTTGGTGATGATCAGCGCCTGCGGTTTGGCGAGGAAGGCGCGAATCTCCGGCGTCATCACCACCATTTCGCGATTCTTGCGCAGCATGCGCACGGAGGGATCGCGCAGGATGCCGAGACCCGAGCTGTCGATCGGGTCGGCAGCCGCATCACCGCCCGGGAAACGGTAGGCTCGAATGCCGAGAAGCGTGAAATTGTCGCCGGCGATCCATTCGAGGAATTGCAGAGCCTCAGCGACCTCGTCCTCGGCAAGCGGGGGCGGGTTGGAGCGATAGGCTTGAATCACCTCGGTGATTCGCCCGCGCATGGCCGCCCAATCGTCGACCGCTAGGCCGACATCGACATAGACCCGCTCAAGACCGGTCTTCAGGCGCTCGCGCGCCTCGGGCGTGTCGATACGGTCGAGATGGATATGGATCAGGCTTTCGCGGCGAGCGCCTTCCGGAGCCCGTCCGGTCGCTTCGCCTGCAAGCGAGTGAAAAGCGCCGTCGGCATCGCGCACGACCGCCAGGATGGGGTGGGCGACGAGGCGAGGCTCGTAACCCTGCTCGGTGAGCTCAGCCAGCGTCGAATCGAGCAGGAAAGCCTTGTTATCGTTCACGACCTCGAGAATCGTGATCTGGCGTTCGCGGCCATGCTCGCTGAACGCCTCGTCCCGGAAACGCAGATTCGGCGTGCCGGGCCGGCGCTTCGCGGTCAGATGCTTGTAGGCGGCGGCAGCGGCACGGGCGAGGAGATCCGGCGGGAGTGCGACGATATCTTCGGCAACGACGCGGCCATAGAGCAGCTTCGGAAACTCCGCCGGCATGCCGGTTCCGCTCTGGGAGGCTGCGGCCTCGACCGCGGCCAGAGCCTCGATCGTTGCATTCGTCACTCGTTTAACCATCCCCAGAACCCTCAGTTATTTTGCCGCAGCGATGACATAGGCTGCGGCGCCTTTCAACTTTCGTCGCATCATGCACACGAACAAGGGCGCCCGTGCGAACATCGCGGCAGATCCTGTCGAAAGTTCAACCCCGCCGACACATCAGGAAACGGACCATGTCGAACAAGCATGACAAATCGAAGGTCGGAGAGCTTCCGACTCGGCAGGATGAGTCGCCAAGGGTGATGGCGCTGGCGTTGCCGGAAGTCGAACTGTCGGCCGAGAATCGGGCCTATTTCGCCAAATGCCAGGAGAAGCTCGGCTTCGTGCCGTATGTGCTGCTGGCCTACGCCCATGACGATGCCAAGCTCACGGCCTTCGCCGCGTTCTACAACGACCTGATGCTCGGCCCTTCGGGTCTCTCCAAGCTCGAGCGCGAAATGATCGCCGTCGCCGTGTCGAGCGTGAACCGGTGCTATTACTGCCTGACGGCACATGGCGCCGCGGTCCGTCAGCTCTCGGGGGATCCGGTGCTCGGCGAGCTGATGGCCATGAACTATCGCGCTGCCTCGCTCTCGCCCCGCCATCGTTCGATGCTCGATTTTGCGGTGAAGCTGAGCGAGACGCCCTATCTCGTCGAGGAAGGTGATCGCGAGGCGTTGCGGGCGGCGGGATTCGGCGAACGTGACATCTGGGATGTCGGTGCGGTCGCTTCGTTCTTCAACATGTCGAACAGGATGGCCTCGGCCGTCGATATGCGGCCAAATGCCCAGTATCACGGACAAAACCGCTGAAGAGCCTGCATTTTCGCCAAAAGAAAACGGCCAGCGGAAACCGCCAGCCGTTGAGGTAGCCTCGAACCGATAGGCCCGACCTCACCAAGCCCGGGGGGCTGGGGGGCTGACGTATCCGGAACTCAATGAGGCCGGGCCGTCGAGGCAACGAGGAGAGTTGAGCCCGGCAACTTGGCCATCGCTTGGCGCGTTCGCGGCGAAAATGCGGCGTGGCTGACGAAGGCGTGATTCTTTTCGGCCTGCCTCGATCTCTTGCCAGCGCAGCATCCGGGGCGCATCATCCTGCCCAACGGGAAGTGCGATCGGGCCCTGCCCGACCGCCGATCGGGAGGCGCTATGAGCGAAAGCGAAACGCCGCAATCGCACGGGGCCGGGGCGGTGGTTGCCTTCCCCGGTCCGGCCAAGCCGGCGGCCGTTACTTTTGATCGCCGGGAACTCTCTGAGCTTCTCAATCTCTACGGCCGGATGGTCGCTGCCGGCGAATGGCGCGACTACGCCATCGATTTCCTGAAGGACAAGGCACAGTTCTCGGTTTATCGCCGAACCTCCGAGGTCCCGCTCTACCGGATCGTCAAGGATCCCGCCCTTGCCAAGCGCCAGGGCGCGTACTCGATCGTCGCGGCGACCGGGCTGATCCTGAAGCGCGGCTCGGATCTCAGCCGTGTCCTGCGGGTGGTCGACAAGAAGCTCAGCGTGGTGAGTTGAGGGGCGGCGCGGTTCGGTTGCCGTCGCCGATTTCCTTCTGCATCAGCATCTGGTCGAGCCAGCGGCCGTGCTTGTAGCCGACGGCCCTGGCGACCCCGATGAGCGCGAATCCGGCGTGTTCATGCAGCCGTCGCGAGGCGGCCGAGGCGCCGTTCCCATCGCCAATGACCGCGACCATCTGCCGGAAGCCCCTGACTTCGCACGCGGCGATCAGCGCGCTCAGCAGAGCGCGGCCGATACCGAAGCCCTGTGCTTGCCGCGAGAGATAGATCGAGTCCTCCACCGTGCTGCGATAGGCCGGGCGCGGGCGATAGGCACCGGCATAGGCATAACCGAGCAGATCCTCGCCTCTGGTCGCGACGAGATAGGGATAGCCATCGGCAATGAGCGCCTCGAAGCGCCGCTGCATCTCGCCGGTCGAGGGCGGTTCAAGCTCCCAGGAGGCGGTGCCGTTCGAGACGGCATCGGCATAGATCGTGGTGATGACGGGGATGTCGTCGATGCGACCGTCCCTGATCGTGATGGGGTCCATCCGATCAAGATGGACCGCGAGGAACGCAAAAGAAAAGCCCCGGCTTTGCAGCCGGGGCTCGCTTGATCTGCAAGGCGGACGATCGATCAGCGACGATCGCCAAACAGCTGAAGCAGCATCTGGAACATGTTGATGAAGTTCAGGTAGAGCGACAGAGCGCCGTTCACCGAGAGCTTCGCAGCCGATTCGGCGTCCAGATCCGAGTAGAGATACATCTCCTTCAGGCGCTGGGTATCCCAGGCGGTCAGGCCGGCGAAGACCAGCACGCCGATCGCCGAGATGGCGAAAGAGAGCGCGCTCGAGGCCAGGAAGATGTTGACCACCGAGGCGATCACCAGACCGATCAGGCCCATGATCAGGAAGGAGCCCATGCCCGAAAGCGACTTCTTCGTGGTGTAGCCGGCAAGGCTGAGCGCGCCGAAGGCGGCGGCCGTGATGAAGAAGACCTGAGTGACCGACGCGCCGGTGAAGACGACGAAGATCGAGGACATCGACACGCCCATCACCGCCGCGAAGGCGAAGAACATGGTGCGCGCGGTCGAGGAGCTCATGCTCTCGGCCTTGAACGAGAAGAAGAAGATGAAGGCGAGCGGGGCCAGCATCACAACCCATTTGAGCGGGCTGAGATAAAGGGCCTGGCCGAGCGGGGTCAGTGCGGTGATCTTGCCTTCCGCCGAGACGCCGCCGATCGCGAGCATGCTGATGCCGAGGGCGGCAAGGCCGGTGATGGCCAGACCGATCGACATGTTGTTGTAGACGCCGAGCATGAACGAGCGCAGGCCCTGATCCATCTCGACGGCGCTGGTCTGCTGTGCGCGGCCGGCACCCCAGACTGGAGCATTGCGGTCGAAGTTGCTCATAGAGCGATTTCCCTCACAGGTAGAATTCCGGGGCGGACATCGCCTCCGCGATCTCCACCATCGCCCAAAATCGTGGCGACAACGCGGAATATGAGGGGGATTGAGCGACCTTACAAGAGGCCGCCATGGTTAAGAGCGCCGCCTGAATAGATCACGGGCCCCAGAATGATGCAATGCGGCGAACGCTCCATGTCTATCTCGGAGGCAAGAGCGACAGTTCTCATAAATTCCGCAGATGAGAAGCTGGCGCCTTCGATAGTATTTTTAGGGTTCCGAACAATCCGAACAGGACGGTGACCATGATCGCGGCAGTCGCAGCGAGGATCGCGCCGGTTGGATCGCTGACGAATTCTATCTTCATCACTTGGGTGACGACCCCCCAGCCTGCCAATGCGCCGGCGACAACGCCGAACAGGGCGGAGACAAAACCTATTCCGGCATATTCGAGGGCGTACGACGAAAGTATGAAGCGACGTGTCGCGCCGAGCGTCTTCAGGATCATCGCGTCGTATAGCCGCGCATGCTGCCCGGCCGCGAGAGCGCCTGCCAGGACCAGCAGGCTGGAGGCGATCGCCAGGCCCGAGGCGCCGCGAATCGCGGTCGCGAGCTGGCTGACGATGGTGTTGACCGCTTCGAGCGCGTCCTTCACCCGCACGGCGGTGACCGATGGGAATTCGACCGCCAGCCGGCGCAGCAGCTGCGCATCGGCGCCGGCCGTCGCGTCGGTCCCGGAGGTGACAGTTGCGAGATTGGTGTGCGGCGCGCCGGCAAAGGTGTTGGGCGAGAACACCATGACGAAATTGATGCCGAGCGAGCGCCATTCGATGGTGCGCAGATTGGCGATCCGCGCCGTGATGTTGCGGCCCAGCACGTTCACGGTGACGCTATCGCCGACCTTGAGCCCAAGCCCGGCGGCGATCGGCGCATCGAAGGAGACGAGCGGTTCGCCGCGGTAGCCTGCCGGCCACCATTCCCCGGCAGTGATGATCGAGCCCTCGGGCATGGTTTCCGCATAGGTGATGCCGCGATCGCCATCCAGGACCCAGGCTGCCTGCTCGGAGGCCTTGATCTGCTCGGCACGCACGCCGTTGAGACTGGTGATGCGGCCGCGCATCATCGGGACGCGTTCGAGCGTGGCGCCTGGCCTCGTTTCGGCGATGAAGCTGTCAAAGCGCGCGCTCTGGCCGTTCGGGATATCGAGGAAGAAGAAACTCGGCGCCTTGTCCGGCAGCGACTGGGTCAACTGCCGGGTGAGGCTGACATCGATGAAGGCGAGCGCCGAGAGCAGGGCGACTCCGAGGCCCAGCGAGAGCACGAGCGACGGCGTCAATGCGCCGGGGCGATGGGCATTGGCGAGCGCCATCCGCAGGGCCGGGTTCCGCGGTCGCGGGCTGCGGCGAGCGAGAGCCATCAGACTCCAGGCGACGAGGCGCAGCAGCAGGAAGATGCCGGCGGCCACGGCGATATAGATCAGTGCGATGCGGCGGTCATAGGCGAAGGCGACTGCGACGCCGACGAGGCCGATGAGAGCCGCAAGGAAAACACCGAGATAGACCAGCCTGGGCCGGCGCAGATCCGGCTCGATCTGGTCGCGGAACAGGGCCGAGACTGGCACGTCATGCGCCCGGCCGAGCGGCAATATCGCAAAGACCAGCGCGGTCAGCAGGCCATAGAGCGCCGCGATCACCAGCTCTCCTGGCGCCAATGTCGGCTCGAAGGGCAGGGGCAGCAGGTCGCGAAGCGCATAGCCGAGCGCGAAGGGCGCGGCGGCGCCCAGCAGAAGACCGATCGCGATGCCAAGCGCCGCAACGATCATGACCTCGGTCAGATGGATCGCGACGACATGCCCGCCGGTTGCGCCGATCGCCTTCAAGGTCGCGAAATCGAGCTTCTTGGCCTCGACGAAGCGGCGCACCGCATTGGCGACGCCGACACCGCCAACCAGCAGGGCGGTCAGTCCGACCAAGGTCAGGAACTGCGTGAAACGCTCGAGATTGCGCTGAAAGCTCGGCGCGGCATTGGCGCGCGAGCGGATTTCCCAACCAGCATCCGGCTGTTGGTGACCGGCATCGGCGGTGAGGCGCTCGAGGGCAGCATCATCGGACGCCGTGGGGGGCAGCGAGACGCGATAGGTCCAGCGCACCAGGCTGCCCGGCTGGAGCAATCCGGTGGCACGCAATGCGTCCTGGGACACCAGAAGACGAGGACCGAAGCCGACGCCCGACGCGATCTTGTCCGGCTCTGAGACGAGGCTGGCGCGCAATTGCACGCGCGCGCTGCCGACCGAGATCGTGTCGCCGACCTTCAGGTCGAGGCGACCAAGCAGCACGGGATCGGCAATGGCGCCGAAGCTGCCATTGCTCTGGGACAGCAGATCGGAAAGCGGGCCAGCCGGCTCGCTGACGACCTCGCCGATGCTCGGATAGGCGGAATCCACCGCCTTGAGCTCGATCAGGGCCGCGCCCTTGTCGCCCGCATTGGCCATGCCGCGCATCGTGGCGATGGTCGAGAGGGCGCCACGTCCTTCGAGAAAGCTCCGCTCGACGGCGGTGGCCTCGCGATGGATCAGGCTGAAGGCGACGTCACCGCCGAGAATGCGTCGCCCTTCGCGATGCAATCCTTCCGTCAGGCCGCGCGACGCCGAGCCGACGGCTGCGATGGCCATGACGCCGAGAGCGAGACAGGCGATGAAGACGCCGAAACCGCGCAGGCCACCACGCAGATCGCGCCAGGCGAGCCGCAGGGCGAGTGCCGGGCCAAAAGGTGAGCGGGGAGGGGTGGCAGCGGTGGGCTTGACCGGAGCGTGCATGGCGAGGGCTCAGGCGACGGCGAGATCGGCATCGGCTTCGATCCGCCCGGCGCGCAGGCGCACCGTCCGGTCGCAGGCCGCGGCAAGCGAGAGGTCATGCGTGACCAGCACGAGGGTGGCGCCCCGCTCGCGGCGCAGCGCGAAGATCAGATCGACGATCGAGCGGCCGGTGCTCTCGTCGAGATTGCCGGTCGGTTCGTCGGCGACGAGAATGGCCGGATCAGGCGCGACGGCGCGAGCGATCGCGACACGCTGCTGCTCGCCGCCGGAGAGCTGGGCCGGATAATGGTCCATGCGATCGCCGAGCCCGACATTGCGCAGCTCGGCTTCCGCCCGGGCGAACGCATCGTCTGCGCCCGCAAGTTCGAGTGGCAGAGCGACATTCTCGCGCGCCGTCATGGTCGGAACGAGATGGAAGGACTGAAAGACGATGCCGATCTGGCGCCCACGAAAAACCGCAAGGCCATCTTCCCCGAGCTGACCAAGATCCTGGCCCGCTACCTTCACCAGTCCGGAATCGGGTCGTTCGAGCCCGGCCATCGTCATCAACAGGGTGGATTTGCCTGATCCCGAAGGACCGACCAGCCCGGTCGCCTCGCCGGCAGCCAGTGACAAAGAAACGCCCTTCAGGATATGGACGCGGGCGGCTGCACGCCCCAGACTAAGATGGACATCCCGCAATTCGATCGCCGGGGCTGACTTATCACTCATCGCCACATGATCCTGTCTTCAATGCCATCGACGCCGTCCATCCGCATCGCATCGCGATGGGGATGGGGTCTCGGCGCGTTGCGCCCCGCCGCCCGATATGGGCGCGGTCGCGCGCTTGTCCAATCATTTGCCCGTGCTTTTTGCGCTGCGGCCTTTTGCCTGGCGCTTTTGATGCTCCTTCCGGTTTCAGCCATGGCACAAGCCCAGACACCGCGCCCGCTCAAGCTTGTCGTGCTGGGCGACAGCCTCAGCGCCGGCTATGGCCTGCCAGCGAGCGCGGCATTTCCGGCGGTGCTGGAGCAAGCCTTGCGCCAGAAGGGACATGCCGTCGATATCGCCAATGCCGGTGTCTCGGGCGATGTCGCCCAGGGGGGCCTCGAGCGGCTCGACTGGTCGGTGCCCGACGGGACCGATGGTGTGATTGTCGAGCTTGGCGCCAATGACGCGCTGCGCGGTTTCGATCCGGCGGTGACGGAAAAAGCGCTCGAGGACATCATCACGCGGCTGAAAGTGCGCGGTATCCCGGTGCTGCTGGCCGGGATGTATGCGCCGCGCAATCTCGGCGCGGAGTACACCGGCCGTTTCGACGGGCTGTTCAGGGCACTCGCCGAGAAACACGCGCTGGTGTTCTATCCGTTCTTTCTCGAGGGCATTGCGGGCGATCGTGCGCTGAACCAGCCGGATCTGCTGCATCCGACAGCCGAAGGCGTGCGCGTCATCGTCGAGCGGATTCTGCCGACGGTCGAGCGTTTCCTGGAGACCATCCGCTCGAAATCCTGATCCCTTCCGTTCCGGACCGATGCGCCGCCACGGAGCAGGGCGTTCGCATCATGCCGGTCGGCCCGAAAATCGCTTCCCACCCCATGAGCGCCCCTGCGCGCAATCTCCGGAGTTGTCTGACCATGCAATATCGCCGTCTTGGGCGCACCGACCTCCAGGTTTCGGTCATTTGCCTTGGAACCATGACCTGGGGCCAGCAGAACACCGAAGCCGAGGGCCATGAGCAGATGGACTACGCTCTCGCGCAGGGCGTGAATTTCTTCGATACGGCAGAAATGTACTCGATTCCGCCGCGGCCGGAGACGCAGGGCTCGACGGAGCGGATCATCGGCAGCTGGTTCAAGGCGCGGAAGAACCGCGACAAGGTCATCCTGGCCTCCAAGATCGTCGGCCGCTCGGCCAATGACTGGTTCCGGGACGATCGCGGACCGACCCGCATCAACCGCAAGCAGATCTTCGAGGCTGTCGACAAGAGCCTGAAGCGGCTTCAGACGGACTATATCGACCTCTACCAGCTGCATTTCCCCGAGCGTGCGATGCCGTGGGGCTCGAATCCAACGCGCTTCAACAAGGCCGCTTTCGAAACGCCCGATGGCGAGACGCCGATCGCCGAACAACTCGACGCCTTCGGCGAGATCGTGAAGGCTGGCAAGATCCGTCATCTCGGGCTCTCCAACGAGAGCGCCTGGGGCACGATGAGCTTCGTGCGCGATTCCGAAGCGCGCGGAGGGCCTCGCGTCCAATCGATCCAGAATGCCTACAACCTGCTCAACCGTACCTTTGAGACGGGGTTGGCCGAGATAGCGATGCGTGAGCAGGTCGGCCTGCTGGCCTATTCGCCGCTGGCCCAGGGCTACCTCACCGGCAAATATCTGGACGGTGCCAAGCCGGCCGGCGCGCGCTCGACGCTGTTCAATCGCGGCCAGCGCTACGAGGCTGTCGGCGCGGAAGATGCGGTGAAGCGCTATATCGCGGTTGCCCGCGAGGCTGGTCTGGATCCGGCGCAAATGGCGCTGGCCTACGTCAATTCGCGCCCCTTCGTGACGGCCAACATCATTGGCGCGACGACAATGGAACAATTGCGGGCCGATATCGGTTCGATCGATGTCGCACTTTCGCCCGAGGTTGAAGCAAAGATCGACGCGATTCACCAACTGGTCGGAAACCCCTGTCCCTGAAACCAGCGCGGCTCATGGCGGGGCGGGAGGGCGAAGGTTTGCAGAGGTTTTCCTGCGCTCCATCGCTTTTCGTCTCGCCAGAGTCACAAAAACTTGGCACTGATTTGCCATGCCGAGGCTGTTCACAGCTCTGGAGATACCCGCCGAGGTCGCCTCGACGCTGACGCTGCATCGGGGCGGACTCGTTGGTGCGCGCTGGATCGAGCCGGCCGACTATCACGTTACCTTGCGCTTCCTCGGCGATGTCGACCGCCGCATGGCCCATGATGTCGACAGCTTTCTCGCCGATCTGCAGACACAGCCCTTCGAGGTGACGCTCGACGCATTGGGCAGTTTCGGGGGCGACAAGCCGCGCGCCGTGTTTGCGCGGGTGCAACCCAGTCGCCAGCTCAGCGAGCTCCAGGCCGATATCGAGCGCCTGATGCGCCGCCTCGGATTACCGGCGGAAGGGCGCAAATTCGTGCCGCATGTCACGCTTGCCCGGCTGCGCGATACCTCGCCTGTCGAGGTTGCGCATTATTTGGCGATGCATCCTATCGTCCGGCCGATCGCCTTCACGGCCCGGCGCTTCACCCTGATGTCATCGCGGGATTCGATCGGCGGCGGGCCTTATGTGCTTGAGGCCGCCTATCCGCTTGGCCCATCCTACCCCAACCGGCTGCCGCGAAGCGATTTCCAGCGGAGATGATCATGCGCAAGCGACTGAGTGCCGAAGCTCGCAACGAAGCGCTCATGACGCTGGTGGGCTGGAAACTGGTCGAGGGTCGTGAGGCCATCGCCAAGCGCTTCATCTTCCATGATTTCAATGAGGCCTTCGGCTGGATGAGCCGCGTCGCGCTGCTGGCCGAAAGGATGGACCATCATCCGGAATGGTCGAATGTCTACAAGACGGTCGAGGTGACGTTGGCTACGCATGATGCCGGCGGGCTGACCGAGCTCGACGTCAAGCTCGCCCGCGCCATGGACGCCATGGCCGGCTGATCAGCCAGCCCTGCCCCAGATCGCGACACGGCGCGCAATACCGGGTGGAAGTCGCTTGGCCGCGCTCTTCAGAACGGGCCGCAAGCGTTGGAAACCGACGCTGCAGGCGAGCCGCCCCTTGAGGGAGAGCGGCAGCAGGAGGTCGCTGACACCGGTCTGCCCGTCGGCGTGTTCGAGCTTGTAGGCATCCGACGGGGCCAGCAGGTCGAACACGGCATTGCCGCGTGCCCTGGCGCTGGCGAAGCTGTGATGAATCAGGATGCTGCCGACGCCGCCCCGCTCGAAATCGGGATGGGCTGCGAGGACATGGCCGAAGCTGCGGCCCTTGCAGTCAAGCGAGAGGTCGATGCCGACCGGGGCGCCATCGCAGCATATTGCGGAGACGCGCAGCGAACTCCCCCCGTCCGCATCTCCGGCAAAATCCCGAAAGAAGGCCGCGAAGCGAGGATCGTCGATCGTCGGCGCGACGGTGCCGTGGCGCAGCAGCGAGGCTTGCTTGAAGGCCACGGCGTCGCCGGCGAGGGCTGCGGCGGCAGGACCGGGCGGCGGCGCCTCGAAGCTGATCGTGCCGCGTTCCTCGAGCCGGCGCAGGCGCCGACGGTAATTCGAGCGTTCGCGGCCCGGGTAGGCGCTGCTCGGGCCGTTCGTGCCGACCCGCCAGACCAGATCGGCAAAGGGGGCGTTGAGCTGCTCGATCGGCATCGCTTCACCGAGCAGGCCGGAAGCGGCGAGAATGGAGTCTGCTCGCAGTTTGCGCGCCTCGAACAGATCGGCGCCCAGTGCGCGCAGGGCGCGCCATCCTGCCCGCACCAGAGTATCGCGGTCGGGGCCGGGCTCGACGAGGATGTCACCGAACTGCGCGACCGGGATGCCCATGAAGCGGAGCGTCTCGAGGCTGCAGCGGCGCTGCCGGACGAGCGGCCAGATCATCGCAAGGACACCCTGGCGGCGTGCAATGACGATACTGAGCCGGCCATGCCCCTCGAGATAATGCGCGGCCCAGTGCTTCAGGAAGACGTGGCTCTGGAAGACCTGATGCGGCAGGGCCGCGCGTGCAAAGAACGCGTCCCATTCCGGCTGGAGTGCGAGGAGATCATCGCGTTCGGTTATGACCTCTGTCGTCACGGCTCCGCCGATCTCAGAGCCTTCCCGCCGCTTGCTCATCATTGGGCTCCGGCGCGCAGATGCGCGATCAGCCGCCTCGACCCTGTGATCGGGAAGCGGGCGAGATAGGGCAGGAGCAGCAGGGGGTGCCTGGCCGCGAAGGGCGCGTCATGCTCGACCATGTGGCGGATGGCGATGACAGGCAGAGGCGCGCGCAGCGGCCGGAAATCCGAATTCCAAAGGCCTGGCGCCTCCGACGTCGCATGCATCAGCCCGATCATGCGGTTGCGCCGCAGCGAGTAGAATTTGTGACGGTCCTGGACGCGCTTGAGCATGGCGATGCCGTCCGGGCTGTCGCATTTCGGAAAGCCGATGATCACCGTGCGGAAGTGCTGCATGCCGGCCTTGCAGGGGATGGCGTCGAGTGCACCGAAACCGCTCCGAACCAGGGCGAAGGCCGCATCCTCATCCGTGGCGCGTTGATTGGAAATGCCGAGGCGGACCGTATCGAGCCGGGCCGCCTGGCGTGTGAAGGGGCAGACGGCGCCGGTCCTGCCGAGATCGGCATGACCTCTCATCAGATAGTCTTCGACCCAGGAGAGCAATGTCGCCAGTGGTGCATCCGGGGCGGCCTCACGCGCGGATTGGCGTGCAGCTTCGAGCGTCATGAGCCCACCGGGGCTGGCTCTGCTGCTCAAGGTCGCTGTCTCCGGCATCAATGCACGCTCCGGTTGCTGTTCCCTAGCGATAGCAAGCTCAAATTAGCGAAGGGTTGATGACGGTTCGCCCTGTTCGACAGCGGCGTTAGGATTCCCGAAAGATTTGCTCCAGCCGCAGCGCCCAAGCGCCTCCAGCATGTGCGAAGGCGGGGGCGCCTCGACTCTGACCGGCTCGCGCTTGCGATAGAGCGGAACGCTGACAGCGCGGGCATGGAGCTGGAGTCCGGGTCCGCCGTCCCGCGGCGCCGAGCCGTAGACTTCGTCGCCCAGCATGGGCCAGCCGGAGGCCGCGCAATGCACCCGCAATTGATGCGTGCGGCCGGTGAGCGGCTCGAGTTCGAGCCATGTCAAACCCTCCGCGCGACCCAGCACCCGATAACGGGTTTGTGAAGGCAATCCCTCCGGGTCGACCTTCATCCACCAGCCGCGTTCGGGAGAGCGCCTGGCGAGGGGCAGATCGATCATGCCTTCGTCGTCCTGCGGGCCACCCTCGACGATAGCCCAATAGGTCTTGTCGATGCGGCCGTCGCGGAACAGCTGGTTGAGCTCGGCCATTGCGCGTGGGTGGCGGCCGAGGATGAGGCAGCCGGACGTATCCTTGTCGAGCCGGTGGGCGGCTTCCGGCCGTCGCGGCAGACCAAAGCGCAGGGCGTCGAGATAATCGGTCAGCACGGGAATGACGCGGCGCTTTGCCTGCGGGCCGCGATGCGAGGGCAGGCCGGCGGGCTTGTCGATCACCAGCATCATCGCGTCGCGATAGAGCAGTGGCACCGGCAGGGCGGCTTCTGGGGTCTCGCGCGAAATTGCTGGTTGATCCGGTCTGCTCATGGCATTGCGCTATCCAAACCAGCGGTGTGGCGCAACTCGGGCGCCTGGCCTGCAGGATGACGGGACGAGTGATGAGCGAGAGCGAACCGAAAAAGCGCGGCTTCTTTTCGAGGCTGTTCGGGCTGGAGCAGGAACAGTCCAAGCCCGCTCCTGAGAGCGCAGCCGCGCCCTCCCCGGATTTGCCGGATGCCGCAGCCGAGCCGGCTCCTGACGCTGTACCCGATGCCCCAATCGCCCCCGATCTGCTGATCGGCGAGGCTGCGCCCCTGCCGATCGCGATGCCGGAGGTCGAAGCCGAACCGGAGCCAGCGCCGGTTTCGCCCATGGCATCCGGACAGCCCGCGGAGCCGAGCCCGGCGCCGCAGCCGAAG
Source organism: Allobosea sp. 05T433 (assembly GCF_056396065.1). Classification (NCBI taxonomy): domain Bacteria; kingdom Pseudomonadati; phylum Pseudomonadota; class Alphaproteobacteria; order Hyphomicrobiales; family Alloboseaceae; genus Allobosea; species Allobosea sp. 05T433. Next base: position 18,366 of record NZ_JBFTKS010000034.1, read on the forward strand.
CGCAGCTGGTGGCGCAGGCTGGCGGACGGGCTCTCCCGTACCTCCTCGGCGCTGACCACCGGCATCACGGAGCTCTTCACCAAGCGCAAGCTCAATGCCGCCACGCTGGAGGATCTCGAAGACATCCTGATCCAGGCCGATCTTGGTCTCGCCACCTCGGCGCGCGTCGCCAAGGCGGTGGGCGAGGGACGCTATGACAAGCAGATCGAGCCGGAGGAGGTGAAGGCCATCCTGGCGCGCGAGGTCGAGAGCATTCTGACGCCGGTGGCGCACCCCTTGACGATCGACGCCACGAAAAAGCCGTTCGTGATCCTGATGGTCGGGGTCAATGGCTCCGGCAAGACGACGACGATCGGCAAGCTGGCTGCGAAATTCCGTGCCGAAGGCAAGTCGGTGATGCTCGCTGCGGGCGATACGTTCCGCGCAGCTGCGATCGAGCAGCTCAAGGTCTGGGGCGAGCGCACGGGTGCGGAGGTTGTCTTTGGTCAGCAGGGTGCGGATGCGTCGGGTTTGGCCTTTGAGGCGCTGCAGAAAGCCAGGGCCAACGGGGTCGATATCCTTCTCGTCGACACAGCCGGCCGGCTGCAGAACAAGGCAGGGTTGATGGACGAGCTCGCCAAAGTGGTGCGGGTGATCCGCAAGCTCGACGCGGAGGCGCCGCATGCAGCCTTGCTGGTGCTCGACGCGACGGTGGGCCAGAATGCGATCTCGCAGGTCGAGGCCTTTCGCGAGACGGCTGGTGTGACCGGGCTGGTGATGACGAAACTCGACGGCACGGCGCGTGGCGGCATCCTCGTGGCGCTCGCCGCCCAGTTTGGCCTGCCGGTGCATTTCATCGGCGTCGGCGAGAGTGTCGAGGATCTGGAACCATTCTCCGCACGTGATTTTGCACGAGCGGTTGCTGGATTGGGAGAAGCCGCGTGAGCGAGAGTCTGGCCGGGACGACTAAGGACAAGGGCGTTAACCCGCTGCTCAAGCTCGGCCTCGAGTTCGGGCCGCTGGCCATCTTCTTTTTCGCCAACTCCTATGGCGACCGCCTGTTCGGCGTCGCCGAAGACCGGCGCATCTTTGTTGCGACCGGCATCTTCATCGTGGCGTCGCTTGTCTCGCTCGCCCTGTCGCGTGTGTTGCTGCACCATCTGCCGCGCATGGCGATCGTCAACGCGGTCGTGGTGACGGTCTTTGGCGGCCTGACGCTGGCGCTCGACGATGCCTTCTTCATCAAGGTGAAGCCGACCATCGTCAACACGCTGTTCGGCTGCATCCTGCTTGGCGGACTGTTCTTCGGGCGTTCGCTGCTGGCGCTGGTGCTCGAAACTGTCCTGCAGCTCGACGAGGAGGGCTGGCGCAAGCTCACCTTCCGCTGGGGCCTGTTCTTCTTCGTCCTTGCCGCGTTGAACGAGATCGTCTGGCGCACGCAGACGCAGGATTTCTGGGTCGCCTTCAAGGTCTGGGGCGTGATGCCACTGACCATGGCCTTTGCCCTGGCTCAGACGCCGCTGATCCTGAAGCATGAGATCAAGCCGCCTGCGACGCCCGGAAAATAGGGCGTCCCTGCAAGGGGCGGCACGGCTGCCCGCGGCGTTGTAGCCTCGTCCGCCAGCGATGAAGAGGCCGGCGCCATGTTCTGCGCCGCGCTCCCTTGCGCTTCGGGCGTAAGCACGAGGCGGCGACGCGATGCGGTGGGACCTCTACCGCGACAAGACGGGTGCGAGGTCTTCAGGATTAATTGACGCAGCGCGCTATTTCGGCGCGAGCCGGATCGCGCCATCGAGGCGGATTGCCGTGCCGTTCAGCATGTCGTTCTCGACGATGCTCCTGACCAGCGCGGCATATTCGGCGGGGCGGCCGAGGCGCGAGGGATGCGGGATCGAGGCTTCCAGCGCCTGGCGATAGTCGTCCGGTACCGACGCGAACATCGGAGTCTCGAACAGGCCGGGCATGATCGTCATGACGCGGATGCCAAGCTGGGCGAGGTCACGCGCGATCGGCAGGGTCATGCCGACAATGCCGCCCTTCGAGGCGGAATAGGCCGCCTGGCCGATCTGGCCATCCTCGGCCGCGACCGAAGCCGTGCAGATGAAGACTCCGCGCCCGCCATCGGGCGTGACCGGTGGCTCCGCGGCGAGTGCGAGCGCCGAGCGTGCGATCATGCGGAAAGTGCCGGCGAGGTTGACGGCGAGCGTCTTCTCGAAGGTCGCGAGGTCGTGGGCCACGAGTTCGCCGGTCTCCCGCTTCTTCGAGACGACACGGCGGCCCGGGGCGATTCCGGCGCAGTTCACCAGGATGCGCTCGATGCCATGCGCCTGACGAGCCGTGAGCAGGGCTTCGTCGACCGAGGCATCGTTCGAGACATCGCAAAGGGCAAAGATGCCGCCGATTTCGCTCGCCACCTGTTTGCCGCGCTCGGCATTCATGTCGAAGATGGCGACCTTCGCGCCCTGGGAGGCGAGCATGCGTGCGGTGCCTTCGCCGAGGCCGGACGCGCCGCCGGTGACGACGGCCGCGATGGACGAATCGAGCTTCATGTCAGGTCCCTGTTCGCAAAAATGGCTGGACCAGCCTTAATCCGCGCCATCGGCCGCTCCAAGGACGATTCTTGGCGCAACCCTTGTGCAGCCTTGCGTCCGGGGCCACATTTTCGGCGCGGGAAATGTGTATTCCGCACTGGGCCGGGGTTTTCAGGTCCTTCCACGGAGAGAGGAATGAGCGAGGGTTTCAGTTCGCGTTTCAGCGCCGAAGAGATGGCGGCGATCCGGCGGAGCCTGCGCGACGAAGCGCGTTTCGGCGCCGATCTGATGAGCCTTCTCAAGCGGGTCGCCAAGCGCATCCCCTTTGCCGAGGATCTGCTGGCAGCCTATTTCTGCACCCGCGATCCGGCGACGCCCCGGCGTGTCCGGCTGACATTGCTGGCCGCGCTCGGCTATTTCGTGCTGCCGATCGATGCGATTCCCGACATCATGCCGATCCTTGGCTTCAGCGACGATGCGGCCGTGATGGCGGCTGCGATCGCCGCGGTCGCGGGGTCGATCACGCCGGAGCATCGCCAGAAGGCGCAGGACACGCTGGCGGGGCTTTGAGCCCCGTTCAGGGCGTCAGGACGATTTTGCCCTGCGCCTTGCGATCCCCGATCATCGCAAACGCTTCCGCAGCGCGTTCGAGCGGGAAGGTGGCGTGGACATGGGCGCTGATGCGCCCGGCTGCGGCCCATTCCAGCAGTCGTTCCATGTTGCGGTGATGCGCCGCCGGTTCGCGCGCGACGAACTCACCCCAGAACACGCCTCGCAGATCGCAACTCCTGAGGAGCAGCAGGTTGAGTGGAATCTTCGGGATCGCGCCGCCGGCAAAGCCGACAACGAGGTAGCGCCCCTCCCAGGCCATGGCGCGCAATGCCGGCTCGGCGAGATCGCCGCCAACCGTGTCGTAGAGCACGTCGACGCCGCGATTCTCGGTCAGGCGGCGCAGGCCCGCCTTCACATCCTCGATGCTGTAGTCGATCTCCTCCTGGGCGCCATGTTCACGTGCCAGCGCCAGCTTCTCCGGCGACGAGGCGCAGGCGATGACATGGCCGCCGAGCAAGGCGCCGATCTCGACGGCGGCCAGGCCCGCGCCGCCGCCTGCGCCGAGAATGGCCAGGGTCTCGCCGGCCTTGAGCCCGGCGCGCTGGATGAGGCCGTGCATGGCGGTGCCATAGGTCACGAAGAGCCCGGCGGCCTGCGCGTCATCAAGGGTATCCGGCACGCGCACGATCGCCCGGGAGGAGACCGCGACCTTTTCACGCGCTCCACCATGCCCGAGCCATACGGCGACACGCTCGCCGATGCGCCAGCCTTCGACATCGCGGCCGATCGCGCTGATGATGCCCGCGCATTCGCCTGCTGGCGAGAAAGGCAGGGGCGGCTTGGTCTGGTAGCGATTCTGGATGATCAGCGTGTCGAAGAAGTTCAGCGCCGCCGCCTTGACGGTGATGACGACCTCGCCCGGACCGGGTTTCGGATCGGGAAGTTCACGGATCACCAGGCTTTCTGCCGGCCCGTGGGTCTCGCAAAGCAGTGCTTTCATCTCGTCGCACCGTCCTCAGCCTGGCTTGTGCCCGCGATACCATCCGGACAACGCTGGTCACCGCCTATTTCCCGGCGGATTGTGCCACGGCCCCGGTGCGGACGGAACCTTGTTCGCGGCAGCGTCATATTCGCATTTTCGCCAGGATCGTGACATCCTATGGTTCAGGCATTCTTGAGATTCCGCGCAAAATGCTTCGGAAATAGAGATGCTGTTAACATTTCTGCTGATTGATGGCGGTCGATGATTCTCAACTACTTCCGAACCGGCGTCACCGCCACCCGGCATGCGAAACTGGCTTCGGCGCTGGTCGCGCTGGCTTTGCCGTTTCTGATTTCCCCGGCCCAGGCGCAGCGAGCGCCTGCTCCGGCCCAACGCGCTGCGGCTTCGGGCCAGGCCCAGGCGATGCTGCTCGAGACGGCCGGAAAGTGGCAGGCTTTCTCGTCGCAGCAGGGGCGATCCAAGGTCTGCTACGCGCTTTCCAAGGCGGAAACCCGCATCCCTGCCAATCTCAAGGATGTCGAAGGCATGCTCTTCGTCTCCAGCCGCCCCACGGAAGGGGTGCGCAACGAGATCAGCCTGGTGATGAATTTCGACCTCAAGGAAGATGTCGAGCATCAGGCGATCATCGGCAATGAGCGCTTCGCGCTCGTCGCAAAGGGCCAGAACATGTGGCTCAAGAACCCGGCTGAGGAAGGCCGCATGCTCGACGCGCTGCGCAAGGGCGCGAGCCTCGAGGTCAAGGGCATGTCGAAACGCGGCAATCCGACCAGCGACAAATATTCGCTCGCCGGTCTCAACCAGATCGTCAAGCGCGCCGAAGACGCCTGCAAGTAGCGCGGGCAGGCGGCGCATTTCCGCCGATTTCGCGCTTTATGCGGATTATGATATGAGCCCGCCGAGCGCGGGCGCATGATGCCCGCTTGAGCCCGAGTTCCGATGTCCCTGTCCGTCCCTGCTTCCCCCGCTCCGGCGGCCGAACCCGTTTTGCGACCTGCCTCGCTGGTCGGGCGCACACGCGCCGGCCTGTCCGATGCGCTGGCTGAAATCGGCGTTTCCGAGAAGGAGCGACGCATGCGCGTCGGCCAGCTCTGGAACTGGATCTATCATTACGGCGTCCGCGATTTCTCCGCGATGACGACGATCAGCAAGGTCTTGCGCGCCGCGCTGGCCGAGCGCTTCACGCTCGATCTGCCGGAGGTAACGGCCGAGCAGGTCTCAAGCGACGGCACACGCAAATGGCTGTTGCGGATGCCTCCGGTCGGTGCACGCGATCGTGGTGCCGAGATCGAATGCGTCTATATCCCCGAGGTCGACCGCGGCACGCTCTGTGTCTCGAGCCAGGTCGGCTGCACGCTCAGCTGCACCTTCTGCCACACCGGTACGCAGCGCCTGGTGCGCAACCTCACCACCGAGGAGATTGTGGCGCAGCTGATGGTGGCGCGCGATCGTCTCGGCGACTTCCCCGGGCGCACCCCGCCCGAGGGTGCCTTCGTGCCGAATGATGGTGGCCGCTTCGTCTCGAACATCGTCTTCATGGGCATGGGCGAGCCGCTCTATAATTTCGACGGCGTCCGCGATGCGATCGACGTGATCTCGGACAATGAGGGCTTGTCACTCGGCCGTCGCCGCATCACGGTTTCGACCTCCGGCGTGGTGCCGCAGATCGAAGCGCTCGGCGCGGAGATGGGCACGATGCTGGCGATCTCGCTGCATGCCGTGCGCGACGACCTGCGCAATGAACTGGTGCCGCTGAACAAGAAGTATCCGATCCGCGACCTGCTCGAGGCTTGCCGCAACTATCCCGGCCTGTCGAACGCCAAGCGCATCACCTTCGAATACGTGATGCTGAAGGACGTCAACGACAGCGATGCCGAGGCGCGCGAGCTCGTCAGGCTGCTCAAGGGCATTCCGGCCAAGATCAACCTGATCCCGTTCAATCCCTGGCCCGGCACGCGCTATGAATGCTCTGACTGGGACCGGATCGAGCGCTTCTCCGAGATCGTGTACCGCGCAGGCTATGCCTCGCCGGTGCGTACGCCACGCGGGCGCGACATCCTCGCCGCCTGCGGCCAGCTCAAGAGCGAGACTGAAAAGCTCTCGGCGCGTGCCCGGCTGATGCTGGAGCAGAGCGAGGCCGAAGCTGCGGCGCTGGCGGGCTGACATATGCTGCGTTGGCTGCTGTTGATTCCATTCGCGTTGCTCGTTGCGATGGGATCGGGGATGTTTGCCCTGCTCATCGCCAGCGTGGTTTCGCCTGACATCGCCCTGCTGATCGGCGGCGGCTTCGAGCGTCTGCTCACAGCGCTCTTCGCCCAGGCCGAGAGCGGCTTCGATCCCGGCCCCACGGCGGAAGCTGCCTTCACGCTGCTCGGCCGGCTGGGCTTTGCAATCATGGTCGCACCGGTCGCGCTCGTCGCTATCGGCTCCGAGCTCTTTCGCATTCGCAGCGGGCTTATCCAGAGCGGGCTGACAGGCACGCTCGCGGCGCTGCTGCCGCTCGCCATGCTGCGGCTGTCACGCGCACCGACGGCGAGCGAGACACAGATCATCGCAGCGCTGTTCCTGGTCGGGGCCGCCACCGGCTTCGTCTACTGGCTGATCGCGGGGCGCGGCGCGGGTGGGGAGCGCCCGGTCGGGCAGGTTTAACGCCTGCCGCCTGTCTCGGGCGCAGCGCCGACCCGAGACACTCCGAAGCCGATGAGGCCCGGATTCGCCCGGGCATGATGTGCCGGACCCGCTACATCATCGGACCGGATATCGTATCCGGTCCGATGATCTAACCTTCTGTGTTTGCATCGGCTTTTCCGAAAACCGCAATCCACTTTTCGGGCCGATGCTTTAGTCGCCGATCGCCACGCCCTCGCGCCGGCCATCGGCTCCCCCGACAAAGCCTTCAGGGGTCTTGACGATCGCCTGGATGCCCGAGGTCATTTCCAGCAGCCTGACCTCATGGCCCTTGGCCTCGAGCGCTGTCTTCCAGGCCTCGGCCTCAGTGCCCTTTTCAAGCTCGGTGGGGCCATTGCGGCTGCCGAAATTGGCGAAGTCGACGGCGGCTTGCGGATCCATCTTCCAATCCAGCAGGGCGACCAGCGTCTTGCCGACAAAGCCAATGATCTGGCTGCCGCCGGGGGAGCCGACCACGGCGTAGAGGCGGCCAAAGGCATCGAACACCAGGGTCGGCGCCATCGACGAACGCGGGCGCTTCCCGCCCTCGACGCGGTTGGCGACGGGCTTGCCCTCCTCCTCCGGAGCGAAATTGAAATCGGTCAGCTCATTGTTGAGCAGAAAGCCGCCCTTGGTCATCTGCCGCGAGCCGAAGCCATCCTCGATCGTCGTGGTCATTGAGACCGCGTTGCCGTCTGCATCGATCACCGAGATATGGCTCGTGCCGTTCTCGATGCCGTCCGAGGGGGCAAAGAGCTGGGCCCGCTTGTTGGGAGGATCGCCGGCTTTGGCGCGGCCCATCGACTTGTCGGGGCTGACGAGCCCGGCGCGCGATCGGATGTAATCGCGGTCGATCAAGCCGCTGACGGGCACGCTGACGAAGGCCGGGTCGGCGAGGAAGAGCGCGCGATCGGCGAAGGCGAGGCGACCTGCCTCGCTGAACCAGTGTGCACTGTCGGCAGAAGGGCCGAGCCGGGCCATGTTCTGGGTTTCGAGAATGCCGAGCATCTGCTGGACGGCAATCGCGCCGGAGCTCGGCGGCCCCATGCCGCAAATCCGCCAGACCCGATAGGAGCCGCAGACGGCCTCTCGCTCCTCGACCTTGTAGGCTTGCAGATCGGCGAGCGTCATATCGCCGGGGTTGGTCTTGTGACCGGTCACGGTCGAGACGATGTCCTCGGCGATCGGCCCGGAGTAGAAGGCGTCGGACCCTCTCTCGGCGATGGCACGAAGCGTTGCGGCGAAGGCCGGATTCTTCAGGACCGTGCCGACCGCCTTGGCCTTGCCGTCCGGCTCGTAGAAATAGGCGGCGGCGCGCGGGTCCTTTGCGAGATTTGTCTCACCGGAAAGCAGGCCGTTGAGGCGCGGAGAGATGGTGAAGCCCTCTTCCGCCAGCTTGATCGCGGGGGCCATGACGGTGGCCCAGGGCAGTCTGCCCCAGCGCTTATGCGCCTCCTCCAGCAGCTTGACCGTGCCGGGCACGCCGACCGATCGGCCGCCGACGACGGCGTCGATGAACTTCATCGGCTTGCCGTCGGCGCCGATGAAGCGGTCGGGCCTGGCTGCCTGGGGAGCCCGCTCGCGGCCGTCCAGCGTGACGAGTGCTCGTCCGGCCTCGTCCCAGTGCACGAAGAAGGCACCGCCACCGATGCCCGAGCTCTGCGGCTCGACCAGGTTGAGAACGAGCTGGATCGCGATAGCAGCGTCGGTCGCGCTGCCGCCGGCGCGCAGGATCTCGCGGCCGGCGCTGGCAGCGAGCGGATTGGCGGCCGCCGCCATGTAGCGCTGCGCGGTGCCGACGGCTTTGGCGATGCGGCCGGTCGCAGCTTCGGGCGCGGGTGCAAGGGGCTGTGAGGCCGCTCCTCCCGCCCAAAGGGCACTGGCTGCGGCCAGCGCAAGGAGGGTTGATCGTCCGGCGGAGCGTGATGTGGAGAAGGAGAGGTTCATGCTGGCGATCTCCCGCTGCGGGCTGACGCCCATCCCAGCAGTGGAAGGGCTGCGGTGCAAGGCCCGGATAACGCAACGCGTGATTGTACGAGCTGCCTTTCACCCGCTCGAGCGGAGCGCTAAGCTCCGAATCGATCGCTCGATCATTGCCAAAAGGGGCATCGACATGTCGTTCGCGCTCTCCACCGTTCGTCGCCGCAGCCTTGCGCTTGCGGCCGTCACCCTCTTCGGCCTCGTGCTCGCGGGCTGCGGGATCAACAATGTGCCGACACTCGAGGAGAGGGCCAAAGCGGCCTGGAGTGAGGTCCAGAACCAGTATCAACGCCGCGCCGACCTGATCCCCAATCTGGTCGAGACCGTGAAGGGCTATGCCTCGCAGGAGCGCGAGGTGCTGACCCAGGTGATCGAGGCGCGCGCCAAGGCGACGCAGATCAAGGTCGACGCGTCGACCATCACAGATCCCGCGAAGTTCAAGGAGTATCAGGATGCGCAGAATGCCCTGACGGGCGCTCTGGGACGGCTCCTGGTCACGGTCGAGCGCTATCCTGAGCTCAAGTCGAACCAGAACTTTCTCGCCCTGCAGTCGCAGCTCGAAGGCACCGAGAACCGTGTTGCGGTAGCCCGGCGCGATTACATCCAGGCGGTGCAGAGCTTCAACACCGAGATCCGCACCTTCCCCGGCGTGATCTGGGCGCGGCTGTTCTGGGGCGCCAAGGCGATGGAAACCTTCTCCGCGGCGGCGGGCGCGGAGAAGCCGCCAGAGGTGAAGTTCTAAGCGGGCCCCGGGGTGCCCCGGCTCGCTCACCGAACAGGTCGGGTAGCCCCTCTTCCAGAAGGGAGAGGGGTTCTCCGTTATCTCTCCCTGTTGCTTGTCCTGCTCTGGGCCGGCTTGGCGCTTGCTGCCGATCCCAATTTTCCTGCCCTGACCGGCCGCATCGTCGACAACGCCAATCTGCTCGATGCCGCGGCGCGCAGCCGCATCGAGCAGAAGCTGCAGGCCCATGAGGCCAAGACCAGCGATCAGGTCGTGATTGCGACCGTGCCGTCGCTCCAGGGCTACGCCGTCGAAGATTTCAGCAATCGCCTGTTCCGGCACTGGCAGCTCGGCGAGAAGGCCAGGAATAACGGCGTGCTGCTGCTCGTCGCGCCGAACGAGCGCAGGGTCCGCATCGAGGTCGGTTATGGGCTGGAGGGCGCGCTCACGGACGCGCTCTCGAAGGTCATCATCACCACCGCGGTGGCACCGAAATTCAAGACGGGTGATTTTGCCGGCGGCATCGAGGGCGGCGTCGACGCGATCCTAAGCATTCTGGCTGGAGATGCCGAGGAATGGCAGCGCCGCGCGACCGTCCGCAGTGACGAGAGCAGCTTTGGGGAGGATGTTGCCGTCATCCTGGTGATGTTCTTCATCTTCATCGTCGTGGTCAGCATCCTGCGTGGGCTGAACCAGCAAGGCGGCGGGCGCGGACACCGGATGCGCGATGGCCGCTGGGTGACGCTGCCGCCGACCAACTCCGGCTGGGGGACGGGTTCCGGTTCCGGCTGGGGCGGTGGCGGCGGCTGGGGTTCGGGTTCGGGCGGCGGCTTTTCAGGCGGCGGGGGCTCGTCCGGCGGCGGCGGTGCTTCTGGGAGTTGGTGATGGATACGCAAGACCAGGAGGCGATCGCGGAAGCGGTGCGGCAGGCGGAAAGCCTGACCTCCGGCGAGATCGTCGTGGTGATCGACCGCGCTGCAAGCAGCTACCGCACCGTGCCTTTGGTGATGGCACTGGTGCTGGCGCTGTTCGTGCCCTGGCCGTTGCTGATGCTGACGGCAACCAGCGCTCCGCGAATCTTCCTGATCCAACTCGTCTGCGCTGCGACTTTGATGGTGACGCTGCTCTGGTATGGGCGCGGTGGGCGATTCGTGCCTGGCTTCATCAAGCGCCGGCGGGCCCATGACGTTGCGCTGCGCGAGTTCACCGCACGCGGCCTTACCCGCACGCGTGGGCGCACCGGCGTCCTGCTCTACATCGCCCTGCAGGAGCGCTATGCCGAAATCGTCGCGGATATCGGAATAGACGAGACGATCGATCAGGCGGTCTGGCGCGGCATCATCGAGCCGCTGCTCGGGGCAGCGAAGGAGGACCGCCTGCGCGAAGGCCTGATCGCTGCCGTTGGAGCCGTCGGCAGCATTCTTGCTCGCCATGCGCCGCCAGCGGCAGACGACGTCGACGAGCTACCGAACAAGGTGGTTCTGCTCTGAAGCCTCAGCGCGGGCTGCGTGCGGCGCCCAAGATCACCCGATTGGGCTGGTCGCCCTGCACCAGGACGACATAAGCGTCGGCATTCGGAAGCTGTGTCGCCGCGAGCGGGACCGACATCGTCGTGGCCGCCCCGGTCCATTCGCCAACCTTGACGATGCCGCGCACGACATTGGCGTAGGTCACCGATTTGCCCTTGTTCTCGCCGCGTTCGATGGGCACCGTGACAAGGCGCGAGATCGGCACCAGCCAGACACCGCCGCCACGCTCGCTGCCGGTTCCGGTGGGATCGAGCTTGATGCTCAGGTGGCCGGAGGCTTCGGACAGGGTGACGGAGACCGGAAGCGCCGGGCTCGCGTGCTCCTTGAGCGATTGCTCGATCAGGGCCTTGTCGGAGCCGACCATGTGCGAAGCGCCGTTGATCACAGCCTGAGGCGTGTAGATCTGGCCGTCGCCGCGACCTTTGGCGTAATATTTCTGGCGCTTGCTGAAAACGTCCTGGCCGAGCGTGTCCTTCCAGCCGAGATAATCCCAATAGGTCACCGGCATGGTGAGGGCGATCAGGCTCGGGTCCTTGGCCAACTCGACGAAGAGGGCGTCGGCCGCGGGGCAGGATGAGCAGCCCTGGCTGGTGAAAAGTTCGATCACCGCCCTTGGCGGCTTGGCCGGCGTCTGGGCAAGCGCTGTCGCGCCGCCAAACGCAAGGGCAGCAAGGAAGGCAGAAAAGGCGCGTAACCGGCGGGTCATTCTCGAAACTCGGCTTCAAGCTGACTGCGAGACGTTACCAAAGCGCTCAATAAGCCTCACTTGGAAATCACGTTGCCTTGAATTTGGGCTGTGGCCAGGTCGTATCCCCGTAATTCGCCAGCGCAGCCGCCTTGATCATGTTCGGGCGCCAGCGCCGATGCATCCAGAGCCATTGCTCAGGGTGCTCGCGCACCCAGCCTTCCACCACCGCGGTCATCATCGCCATGGCGCCCGTGACATCGATCTCGCCGGCTTCGTCGCGGGGCAGGTCGAGCGGTGGCGTCAGTTCCAGCCGGAAGCGCTGCCCCGGCAGGCGGATGACCCGCACGCCGTGGACCGGGCAGTCGAACCGGCGTGCGAACTTGCCGAGGATCGGGTTGGTCAGGGCCGGGCGGCCCAGGAAGGGGATCACCACGCCCCGGGTGAAATGCTGGTCGATCAGCATGCCGAGATGGCCATCCTTCTCAAGCACGCCCTGCATCGCGAAGGCAGCGCCCTGCTTCGCCGCGGCAAGCCCGCCCATGGCGCCGGAGCGAATCTCGTGCACCACGTTGGCGATCGCCGGGTCATTCGGCGCGCGGAAGACCGCGGTTGTGTCGAGCTTGTAGGCCGCGGCGCAGATCGCCGGGAGCTCCCAGTTGGCGAGATGCGCCGAGAAGATCAGTCCTGGCTTCTCGTCATCCTTCAGCGCGACGAAATGCTCGATGCCGGAGACCTCGACCCGCGAGGGAGCATCCCGGTTGTCGTCGTCATAGTCGAAGAGGGTCTTGAGATGCGCGTACTCGGCAGCGGTGCGGCCGAGATTCTCCCAGGCTCCCCGCGCGATCGTCCGGACTTCGGCCTCGTTCTTCTCCGGGAAGGCGGCACGGATATTGGCCAGTGCGACGCGATTGACGGGGATCAGCGGGCTGACGCTGCGCAGCAGCCAGCCTCCGAGATCACTGGCGCGTTCCGGCCCGAGCAGGCGCAGGAAACCGAACAGAGCCCGGATCAGGCCGATCATGACGGCCGCAACGAGCCGGCCCGCGAAGTGCTTCAAACGTCTCAATGCCGCGAGGGCCTCTTTCCGAAGAGCCGGAAAGGCCCGGCGCCAGCCGCGCGACTTGCGTCAGGAATACGCGCCGGTCAAGTCTGGCGCGCGAATTCCGGGCTCAGAAGGCCACAATGACCTTGCCGAAGACCTTGCGGCCCTCGAGTCGGGCGAGCCCCTTCTCGAAATCCTCGAGTGGGAAGACCGAGTCGATCACCGGCTTCATGCCGCCCGCCATCTTCTCCAGCGACTGCGCGATGTTCTCGATGCGGCAGCCGAAGGAGCCGAAGATCCGGTATTGCTGCTGGAAGAGCTGCATCAGGTTCATCGTGGTCGAGGGGCCCGACGTTGCGCCGCAGGTGACGAGCCTGCCGCCGCGCTTTAGGCAAAGCAGCGAGCCATTCCAGGTATCGGCACCGACATGCTCGAAGACGACATCGACGCCCTTGCGCTTGGTGAGCTGGCGCACTTCGCCCTCGAAGCGCTCGGTCTTGTAGTTGACCACGAAATCGGCGCCGAGCGCCTTGGCCTTGGCACCCTTCTCGTCGTCGCCGACGGTGGTGTAGACCGTGCAGCCGATCGCCTTGGCCATCAGGATCGCGGCGGTGCCGATGCCGGAGCCGCCGGCGTGAACGAGAATGGATTCACCCGGCTCCAGCTTGGCATTGTCGAAGAGCATGTGCTGCACCGTGCCGAAGCCGATCGGCGCGCAGGCGGCCTCCTCGAAGGACACGCCCTTCGGAGCCTTGATCACGAGGCGCTCGGGCCGGTTGATCAGCTCGCGGGCGAAGCCGTCGATATGGAAGCCCATGATGCCGGCGACATTCTCGCAGAGATTGTCGCGACCCTCGCGGCAGGCCTTGCAGTGGCCGCAGGTCTCGGCGCCGTACATGGTGACGGTGTCGCCCTCCCGGAAACGGCTGACACCTTCGCCGACAGCCACAACCTCGCCTGCGGCCTCGACACCGGCCGCCTGAGGCATCTTGCGCTTGGCGAAGGCCATGCCGCGGAAACCCCAGACATCGAGATAGTTCAGACCGACGGCGCGCACGCGAATCTGCACCTCGCCGGCGGCGGGTGGCGGCGGCGGGTCGATTTCGGTCAGGCGCAGGTCACGGTCGCCGAAGAGCTGGAGGGAACGCATGTCGAGCCTTTCAAATACGCATCTGCCGGCTGAGCGCGCTCAGCGATGCACGCCGAGCTGTGCCGTCAGGCCACCATCGATCGGCAGGACGGTGCCGGTGATATAGCCGGCCGGGGGGCTCATCAGGAAGGTGGCGAGCCCGGCGATCTCCTCGGGCTTCGCGAAGCGGCCGGCGGGGATCTGGCTTTCCATCTTTTCCCGATAGGCGGCGTAGGGGGCCATCATGTCGGTATCGATGAAGCCCGGCGCGATCACGTTGACGGTGACGCCGCGCTTGCCGGTTTCGACGGCCAGGGTGTTGGCGTAGGAAATCAGCGCGCCCTTCGAGGCGGCATAGGCGGCGTTGCCCGGATTGCCGCGCAGCGCGGCCACGGAACCGATCGCGACGATGCGTCCGCTGCGGGCGCGCAGCATGCCGCGCATCAGGCTCTTGGCAAGACGCGTGAAGGCCCAGAAATTGACCTGCATGATCGCTTCGGCCTTGTCCTGCACCATCATCGCTGCGAGCGAGTCGTAGGGTTGTCCGGCGTTGTGGATGAAGCCGAAATAGCTGTCGCCCTCGACCGCCTCGCAGAATGTGTCCAGGGCTGGTTTGTCGGCGAGATCGAGCGGCAGCGCGCGAACGGCCTGGCTGGGATGTGCCGCGCCGATCTCGGCTGCCAGCGCCAGCGCCTGATCGGCCGATGACCGATAGGTGAAATCGACATCATGCCCTGCGGCTGCGAGCGCGCGCACGATCTCGGCGCCAACGCCCTTGGCGCCGCCGGTGACGAGAATGCGGGTCATGCCGCCTCCGGGGGGGCGGTCAGCACGAGACAGGTGTTTTGCCCGCCGAAACCGAAGGAATTGGAGATGACGGTCCTGACCTTGGCGTCGCGCGCCGTATTCGGCACGACATCGAGGGCAATGGCAGCGTCTGGCAGGTTGTAGTTGATCGTCGGCGGGATGCGGCCATTGGCGATGGTCAGAAGCGAGATCACCGCCTCGACTGCACCAGCGGCTGTGAGCGTATGGCCGATCATCGACTTGTTCGAGGAGATCGGCAGGCGCGCCATGCGCTCGCCGAAGACGGCGGAGCAGCTCATCGCCTCCATCTTGTCATTCTCGGGCGTCGAGGTGCCGTGCGCGTTGATGTAGTCGACATCGTCCGGCGTCAGCCCGGCATCGGCCAGTGCATCCTGCATGGCGAGGATCGCGGGCTTGCCGTCCGGGCTCGAACGCGTGCGGTGGAAGCCGTCGCCACGCTCGCCGCAACCGGCGACGATGCCGAGGATGGTCGCGCCACGCGCCAGGGCGTGGTCGTAATCCTCGAGAACCAGCGCCCCGGCCCCTTCGCCCATGACGAAACCGTCGCGGTTCTTGGAAAAGGGCTTGGACGCGCCTTCCGGCGGATCGTTCTGCGTCGACAATGCCGAGAGCAGGGAGAAGCGGATCAGCGCCTCGGCATGGACCGAGCCGTCAGTGCCGACGCACAGCGCCGCGCTCGTCTCGCCGCGCCGGATCGCCTCCACGCCCATTTGGATGGCGGTTGCGCCCGACGAGCAGGCGGTCGAGAGCGAGATCGGCGAACCTCGGGTCCCAAACCGATCGGCGATGTGATCGGCGACGCCTCCGAACAGGAAGAGCTCATGCATCGGCTTGTGTTTGTGCGCGGCGGCGGCGCGCAGCAATCCGTCATAATCGACGTCGCCGTCGATGGCTTGCGCCAGTTCCTGCTTCTGCGGCCATTCCATCTCGACCGGAGGAACGGCCATGAAGAGTTCGCCGGGAAAATCACCGTCCGAGCCGAGCCCGCTTTGGCTCACGGCCTCCTCTGCGGCAAGCGTCGCGAGCTTCTCGGAAAGCTGAGGCGCCGTGAAAGGCGCATCGAAGAGGAAATCGACCGTGCCGGCGATGGTCGTGCGCAGCCCGTCGATCGGAAAGCGCTCGATGCGATGGATGCCCGAGCGCCCGGCGGTCAGCGCCTCCCAGTTGGTCTGCTTGCCCTGGCCGAGCGAGGTGACGACACCCAGTCCGGTGACGGCGACGACGGGGCGGCCCTTGGAGTCGCGATGCTGTGCGCTCATGGCGATATCCTCACGCTTTCACGAGGCGCGCCGCGCCTTCTCCGCGCCAATGGCCGGCGCCGGTGACGATCGCTTCGCTTGCCTGGCCATTGGCAAGGGCGATGGCGGCAAGGGCAACCGAAATGGGGAATGCAGCCTCGAGGCTGTGGCCAACGAGATCGCCTGTGGCAATGCGTTTGGCGGCGGGCAGGTTGGCGATGGCCGATGCCTCTTCGCCGGTGACGCCGGCTGCGCCGGTCGCCGCCGAGATGACGAGGGCTGAAGACGACACTGCGCCGAAGCCGGCAACCAGCTTGCGCAATGTGGCCTCGACCGCGCCCTGCTCGCTGCGGCGCGCGCGGGCGGCCGCGACATGGCTGAGGCCGGCCAGAACCTTGGCGCCACGCGCCTTGGCGCGCTCGGCTGATTCGAGGACGAGGAACGCTGCGGCGCTGCCGGTGATCAGTCCCGGCGCATCCTGCCGTTCGAAGACGGGTGCGAAATCACCCTTGCGCAAATAGCCACCGGCTTCGAGCAGCAGCAGCATGTCGCGACGCTCGGCATTGTAGGCGCCGCCCACCAGCATCACGTCTGCCTGGCTGGAGGCGACGCGGGCATGGGCGGTGCGGATCGCGTCGACGCCGGCCTGCTCTTCGCCCATGAAGGTGCGCGAAGCGCCGGTGACGCCGTGGACGATCGCGATATTGCCGGCGAGAAGATTGGAGAGCTGCGCCAGGAAGAGCGTCGGGCGCAGGTCGCCCATCAGCCGCTCGTTCAGGAAGGCGCCAGGCTGGTTCGCGCCGCGCAAGCCGGTCAGGATCGCGGAATCGACAGCATGATCGCGTTCGCCACCACCGGCCGCGACGATGACCTGGAGCTCGCTCTTGGCTTCGACGTCGTCCTTCAGGCCGGCAGCATCGAGGGCAAGACCTGCGGCATAGACGCCAAGCCGCTGCCATGGCTCCATCTGGCGCTGGTCGGATTTCTTCGGAATCTGCCGATCGAGTTCGAGCGGCTTCAGCCGGTGCACGGGATAGGGCGCGAAACTCTCGGTATCGACGACCGGTGCAACGGAGGAGGCCAGAGCCGCTGCATGCGTCTCGATGCCTTCGCCCAGGCTGGAGGCCAGGCCGATGCCAGTGATGACGACGTCACGCATCATGTCAGTTCCGTTCCGGGACGAGGCCGATCGCCGCGATCCGTTGCTCCATCAACGTCCGCATGTCGGCCGGGAACGGCATCAGGCGGAAACGCAGCTCGGCATCGCAGATCGGCTTGCCGTCGATCGCGATTCTTGCCTTGGTGGCGGCGTAGCCCGAGCCTTCGTGAACGAGCTCTGCACTGACATCCAGCACCGCATCAGGTTCGACGAAGGTGCGGAAGCGCGCCTTGTCGACCATCATCAGGAACGGCATCTGCTGCAACTGGTTGAGAGCGAGCAGAAGATAGCCGGAAGCCTGGGCCATGGTCTCGGTGAGGAGCACGCCGGGAACAAGCGGGTGGCCGGGGAAATGCCCCTCGAAAACGGGGCTCGCGCTCGGCACGGTCGAACGTGTGGCGATGCGCTTCTGCGACGGATCGAAGGTCACGACCGTGTCGATCATGTCGAAATATTCGAGGCGCATGCGGGTCCTGACCGGGTGGCGAGCAACAGATGCGCCGAGCGGGCGAGGGAACGCCCGGCTCGGCTGCATCATGCTCTATCGGGAGAGGGTGTCCGTCTCAAGGCCGCCTCGCGAATTCATCGAAGCGGCGGCCCTGCGAGCGAAATTCAGGCCTTCTTGGCGGCGACGAGGTCGTCGATGCGCTGGCACAGGTTCTCAAGCACGAAATACTGCTCGGCCGGCGCTTTGCCTTCGTTGACCTCCTGGGTCCACTGCTCGAGCGGCAACTTGATGCCGAAAGCCTTGTCGATCGCGAAGGCGATGTCGAGGAAAGCCAGCGAGTCGATGCCGAGGTCTTCGATGGCGTGGCTCTGGGGCGTGATCTTCTCGCGAGGAATATCGCAGGTCTCCGAAATGATACCGGCGACCGTCTCGAACGTGGCGGACATGCGGGTGCTCCCGTCGTCTTGGATTGTGGCGGCGGACATCCGGGCGCGCTGGCGCGCGCCTGCCCCAAGCCCCCCGCCAAGGATGGCTGTGACGCCCCATTACACCTACGCCTGCGCGAGGACAACTGGAGGCGCCGCAAGGCGAAACAGGGCCGGCCAGAGGCCGGCCCTGCATGTCGATGTCCCCGGCCCCGTCAGACGGAGCCAGGGCAGGGCGCGGACTACGCCGCGATGCCGCGCAGCACGTAGTGCAGGATGCCGGCGTTCTTGAAGTAATCGAGCTCGTCCAGCGTATCGATGCGGCAGAGAATCGGGACATTCTTGAGCGTGCCGTCGGCGAAGGTGATCTCCGCCTCCAGCATCTGGCGCGGCTTGACCGTAGCCAGCCCCTTGATGGTGACGCTCTCGTCACCCTTCAGGCCCAGCGAGGCCCAGCTCGTGCCTTCCGCAAGCGTGAAGGGGACAACGCCCATGCCGACGAGATTCGAGCGATGGATGCGCTCGAAGCTCTGCGCGATCACGGCCTTGACGCCGAGCAGGTTGGTGCCCTTCGCCGCCCAGTCACGCGAGGAGCCGTTGCCGTATTCGACGCCGGCGAAGATGACCAGCGGCACCTTCTCCTCCTGGTAGCGCATGGCCGCGTCGTAGATCGGCAGCTCTTCCTTGCTGGGATAGTGGATGGTGTAGCCACCCTCGCGCCCGTTCGGCCCCATCATGTGGTTGCGGATGCGGATATTGGCGAAGGTGCCGCGCATCATCACCTCATGATTGCCGCGCCGCGTGCCGTACTGGTTGAAGTCGGCGACGGCGACGCCGTGCTCGGTCAGGTACTTGCCCGCCGGCGAGGCGGCCTTGATCGAACCGGCCGGCGAGATGTGGTCGGTCGTGATCTTGTCGCCGAACAGGCCGAGGATGCGCGCGCCGACGATCTCGGTGACCGGCGAAGGCTTCCTGCCCATGCCCTGGAAATAGGGCGGGTTCTGCACATAGGTCGAGGCATCGTCCCAGGCGTAGGTCTGGCTCTCCGGGGTCTTCACGTCCTGCCAGTGCTGGTCGCCCTTGAACACGTCGGCATATTTCGCCTCGAAGATGGCGCGCGTGACGTTCTGGGCGATGAAGCTCTGGATCTCCTTGTTGGAGGGCCAGATGTCCTTCAGGAAGACGGGCTGGCCGTCCTTGCCCGTGCCGAGCGGCTCGGTCGTCAGGTCCTTCTGGACGCTGCCGGCGAGCGCATAGGCGACGACCAGCGGCGGCGATGCGAGGTAGTTCGCCTGCACGTCCGGCGAGACGCGTCCTTCGAAATTGCGGTTGCCGGAGATCACGGCGCCCGCGATCAGGCCCTGATCATTGATCGCCTTCGAGATCGGGCCCGGCAGGGGACCGGAATTGCCGATGCAGGTGGTGCACCCGAAGCCGACCAGGTTGAAGCCGAGCGTGTCGAGGTCGGTCTGGAGGCCGGACTTGGCGAGATACTCCGCCACGACCTGCGAGCCGGGGGCAAGCGAGGTCTTGACCCAGGGCTTCACCGTCAGGCCCTTGGCGACCGCGTTGCGGGCGAGCAGGCCCGCGGCCATCAGCACCGAGGGGTTCGAGGTGTTGGTGCAGGAGGTGATGGCGGCAATGACGACATCGCCATGGCCGAGATCATGGGCGCGGCCTTCGACGGGAACCCGGCGGGCAATCTCGGCGCCCTTCTTGTATTCGGTGTCCATCGCTGCGGCGAAGCCCTTGGCGACGGCGCCGAGGTCGACGCGGCCCTCGGGGCGCTTCGGGCCGGCCATCGAAGGCTGGACCGTGGTCAGGTCGAGTTCCAGCGTGTCGGTGAAGACCGGGTCCGGCGTCTCGATGGTGGCGAACAGGCCCTGTGCCTTGCTGTAGGCCTCGACCAGCGCGATCCGATCCGACTTGCGGCCGGTGGTGGTGAGATAGTCGATCGTTTCGGCGTCGACCGGGAAGAAGCCGCAGGTTGCACCGTATTCCGGGCCCATATTGGCGATGGTGGCGCGGTCGGCGAGCGTCAGGTTGTAGAGGCCGGGGCCGAAGAACTCGACGAACTTGCCGACGACACCCTTCTTGCGCAGCATCTGGGTGACGGTCAGCACGAGGTCGGTCGCGGTGATGCCTTCGCGCAGCGAGCCGGTGAGCTTGAAGCCGATGACCTCGGGCAGAAGCATGGACTGCGGCTGGCCGAGCATGGCAGCCTCGGCCTCGATGCCGCCCACGCCCCAGCCGAGCACGGCCAGGCCGTTGACCATGGTGGTGTGCGAATCGGTACCGACGACGGTGTCGGGATAGGCGACCTCGACCTCCTTGCCGTCGATCGTCTCGGTCCGGGTCCAGACGGTCTGGGCGAGGTATTCGAGATTGACCTGATGGCAGATGCCGGTACCGGGCGGGACGACGCGGAAATTGTCGAAGGCGCCCTGGCCCCATTTCAGGAAGCGGTAGCGCTCGCCGTTGCGCTCATATTCCAGCTCGACATTCTGCGAGAGGGCCTTGGGCGTGCCGAACTCGTCGACGATGACCGAATGGTCGATGACGAGGTCGACGGGGACGAGCGGGTTGATCTTGGCCGGATCGCCGCCGAGCGCGACGACGCCATCGCGCATCGCGGCCAGGTCGACCACTGCCGGAACGCCGGTGAAATCCTGCATCAGCACGCGTGCGGGCCTAAAGCCGATCTCCTTGCCGGCCTTGCCCTTGTCGGACAGCCAGGCAACGAAGCCCTCGATGTCGGTCTTGGTGACCGAGCGGCCATCCTCGAAGCGCAGCAGGTTCTCGAGCAGAACCTTCATGGAGAAGGGAAGCTTCGAAATGCCGGGAAGGCCGTTCGCCTCGGCGTCGGGCAGGGAGTAATAGACGTAGCTCTTGCCGCCGACGTCGAGCGTCTTGCGGGACTTGAAGGAATCCTGGTTAGCCATGCGGGCATAATCCTGATCAAGGGGTTGCGGTCGCGATTCGGTCGCCCTTGCGGGCAGGCGAGATCGAAGGCCTAATGCGCATGACGCGCGCGCCGCCCCGGGAGTGCCCGAGCCCCGCGCCGGATCGGCGTGCGGCGTAGCCGAGCGTTCTATAGATCAATTCCAAGAAGCCCGCTACATGAACGAAACGCGTGCGTGGCAGCTTCTGACGCACGGGAAGATGCCCTGGCCTTGACGCAGTTTTCCTACGCCCCACTCACGCTGAGCGCCGAAGACCTGGCTTGCCGCCGAGGCGGGCGACTGGTTTTCGAAAAGCTGGACTTCACGCTCGGGAGCGGGGAGGCGATTGCGCTCACCGGCCGCAACGGCGCCGGCAAGTCGAGCCTGATCGCCATGATCTGCGGGCGGTTGCGGCCCGCCGGGGGAGTTTTGCGAGTAACCGGCATCGGCGATGCGCCCCTGATGGAGCAGATCCATCTCGTCGGTCATCGCGACGGATTGAAAACGGCGCTGACGGCGCGCGAGAATCTCGATTTCGTCCAGGCCCTGCTCGGCGAGCCCGGGCTCGCCGCCGATGAGGCGCTTGCCGCTATCGGTTTGCCGCATGTCGCGGCTCTGCCGGTCGGCTATCTCTCGGCCGGGCAGCGCCGGCGCGTCGCGCTGGCACGGCTCCTGGTTTCACGACGGCCGCTCTGGCTGCTCGATGAACCGGCCTCGGCGCTCGATACGGCCTCCCAACGCATGCTGATCGGGCTGATGCAGGCCCATCTCGATGCGGGCGGCGCGATCCTGGCGGCGACGCATGGCCCGCTTGGCCTGGAAACGGCGCGCGAGATGAGGATCGGGCCGTGAGCGGAGCTTTCCTGGCGATCCTGAAACGCGACCTCGCCCTGGCGGCCCGTGCCGGCGGAGGCGGGGAGCTCGCGCTGGTGTTCTTCCTGACGCTGGTCGTGCTGGTGCCCTTTGCGCTCGGGCCCGATCTCAATCTGCTCTCGCGGATCGGCCCGGCCATTCTCTGGCTCGGAGCGTTGCTTGCGACCCTGATCGGGCTCGACCGGCTCTTCCAGGGCGATGAGGAGGACGGTTCTCTCGACCTGATCCGAGCCTCCGCCCTGCCCCTGGAACTCGCCGTACTGGCCAAGGGGCTCGCCCATTGGCTGACGACCGGCCTGCCGCTGGCGCTGGCTGCTCCGCTGCTTGGCCTGCTGGTCGCGCTTCCCGCCGAGGCGATGCTGCCGGTCGCCGGGACGCTTCTGGTCGGGACGCCGGCGCTGAGTTTCATCGGCGCCACGGGAGCCGCGCTGACGGCCGGCCTCAAGCGGGGCGGCCTGATCCTGCCGATCCTCGTCGCGCCGCTGACGGTGCCCGTGCTGATCTTCGGCGTCTCGGCTTCCAACAGCGCGCTTGGCGGCACGGTGCCCTTCCTGACGCCGTTTCTGATTCTGTGCGCCTTGTCGCTCGCGACGCTCGTTATCGGCACCATCGCCGCTGCTGCGGCGCTCCGGCAGGCGGAATAGGCTGCGACGCCATGGCCATCGGCTGCGATTGTGAAGCGTGAAGCCGGTTGCTACATCCTCACTCGTCAAATGAAGAGCAAAAGGGCCGCATGGCTAGCCTGATCGAACTGGCAAATCCGACGCGTTTCATGCGCCTGTCGAGCCGGCTGCTGCCCTGGCTTGGGGGCGCGGCCGCGTTGCTGCTTGCCGTCGGCTTCTATCTCGCCTTTTTCGTCGCGCCGGCGGATTACCAGCAGGGCGAAACCATCCGCATCATGTTCGTGCATGTGCCGGCTGCCTGGCTCGCGCTGATGTTCTACTCGATGATGGCGGTCTCGGCACTGGGCACCCTGGTCTGGCGCCATCCGCTTGCGGATGTGGCGCAGAAGGCGGCGGCTCCGATCGGAGCCTGCTTCGCGCTGATCTGCCTGATCACGGGGGCTCTCTGGGGCAAGCCGATGTGGGGGACCTATTGGGTCTGGGATGCGCGGCTCACCTCGGTGCTCGTGCTCTTCCTGGTCTATCTCGGCATCATGGCGCTGTGGCGCACGCTCGACGATCCCTCGCGCGCCGGGCGGGCAGTGGCGATCCTGACACTGGTCGGCTTCGTCAATGTGCCGATCATCAAGTTCTCGGTCGACTGGTGGAATACGCTGCACCAGCCGGCATCGGTCTTCCGCGCCGGCGGGCCGACCATTCATCCCGCCATGCTCTGGCCGCTCCTGATCCTGGCAGTCGGCTTCACGCTGCTGGCGTTGGCGCTGCATCTCGTCGCCATGCGGGCCGAGATCATGCGCCGCCGGGTCCGGACGCTGACGATCTTCGAGGCCGAGAGGCTGGACCGGCTGGCGGCGGAGGTCGCGGTATGAGCGCGTTTGGGCCGCATGCCGGCTACATCCTGATCGCCTATGCGTCTGTCGTGATGATCCTCGGCGGGCTGATTCTGATGACCTGGCGCGATCACCGCGCGCAAAGGCAGGCTCTCGACGCGCTGGAACAGCGCGGCGCCGGCCGCCGTTCCGGGAAGGCATTGTCGTGAGCGAGGTCGAGAGCGCGCCAGGCCGGCGCTCGCCGCTGGTTTTCCTGATTCCCCTGATCCTGTTTGCCGGGCTGTCCCTGGTCTTCCTGGTCGGGCTGTTCAGCGGGGATGCCAGCAAGGTTCCATCGGCGCTGATCGGCAAGCCGGCTCCGACGATCGCGCTGACCGCGCTCGAAGGGTTGCAGCGCGACGGGCAGCCAGTCCCGGCCTTCACCATGGCCGACCTGGCCAAGGGGCGGGCCACCATCGTCAATGTCTTCGCGAGCTGGTGCGCGCCCTGCCGCGTCGAGCACCCGCATCTTGTCGCGATGGCTGAGGCGCCCGTGGTCAAGCAGGGCAAGGTCGCCGTGGTCGGGCTGAATTACAAGGACGAGGCCGAGAATGCCCGCCGCTTCCTGGGAGCGCTCGGCAATCCCTATTCTGCCGTGGGCGTCGATCGCGCCGGCCGTGGCGCAATCGAATGGGGCGTCTATGGCGTGCCGGAAACCTTCTTGATCGGCCCGGACGGGCGGATCGTCGACAAGCATGTCGGCGCGCTCGATGTGAACAGCGCGCAGAAGCTGCTGGCGAAGGCGGCTTCGCTGGCGAAGTGAGCCGGGCCGCCCGGCCCGGTCGTATCCGTCATGCCGGGCCAAACCCAAGCATGACGGGGAGCGAGCCGGTCAGGCTGCCTTCTTGCCGCTGATCAGGCTCTCGAACATGCCGCGCCCATCGGTGCCGCCCGTGAGCGAATCGATCAGGTTTTCCGGATGCGGCATCAATCCGAGCACATTGAAGCCGGGCGAGTAGATGCCGGCAATGCCGTTCAGCGAACCATTGGGGTTGGCTTCGGCGGTGACCTGACCGTCGGCGTCGGCGTAGCGGAAGGCCACCAGGCCCTCGCCTTCGAGGCGCGCCAAGGTCTCGGGATCAACGATATAGTTGCCTTCGCCATGGGCGATGCAGACATCGATGACCTGGCCCTTGGTGTAGGCACGGGTGAAGGCGGTATCAGCGCGTTCGACGGTGAGATGCTGGCGCTTGCAGACGAATTTCAGATTGGCGTTGCGGGCAAGGACACCCGGGAGCAACCCCGCTTCGCAGGCGATCTGAAAGCCGTTGCAGATGCCGAGCACATAGCCGCCGCGCGCCGCATGGGCTCGCGTCGCATCCATGATATGGGCCCGGCCGGCGATGGCGCCGCAGCGCAGATAGTCGCCATAGGAGAAGCCGCCCGGCAGCACGACGAGATCCGTGCCGGCCGGAAGCTCCGTGTCCGCATGCCAGACATGGGTGACGGTGGCACCGGCCTGCCGCAGGGCAGTGGCGACATCACCCTCGCGATTGGATCCGGGGAAAGTGACGACGGCGGCTTTCATCGTCTCACGCTCCGATTTCGACGCGGTAATTCTCGATGACGGTGTTGGCGAGCAGCTTCTCGCAGGCATCCTTGAGCGCGCTCTCGGCGGCGGCCTTGTCGCCGGCGGTGAACTCGATGTCGAAGACCTTGCCCTGACGCACCGAGCCGACACCGTCGATGCCGAGCGATTTCAGAGCGCCTTCGATCGCCTTGCCCTGCGGATCGAGCACGCCGTTCTTGAGGGTGACGGTGACGCGGGCTTTCATTGTGCTCTCCGGGCAGGGCTTCTGCGGGGTGCCTTAGCGGCGAATCGGTTCGGGCTCAACCACATGTCAGGGCTTCACGGCGAATCAGCGGCTGCGCCAGGCGGCGCGTGCATAGTTTTGCGCGGCCTCGGCATCGTTGCTGACCGCGATCGCCATGACGAGCTTGCCGGCTTCCCTGCCATAGAGGATCGCGGTTGCCGCAAGCAGTCCGGTCTCGCCCTTGCCGCGAATTTCGACGAGCAATCCGGACGGACCGCCGCCATCGAAGCGGGAAACGCTGGTGGTGCTCTTGACCGTGGCCGCTGTGGGCCTGGGCTTCGCGCCCTTTGCAGCATCGACCGGCTTCGAGAATTCACGCGCCAGACGGGCTGGGTCGGTGGCGAGGCCTCGTTCGAACTCGTCGGCCTTGCGGCCTTCAACGGCGATCAAGGCTGCGACAGCGGGGCGCAGGCAGGGCGCGCCGGCGCAATAGACGATGGTACGGGGCTCGAGGCCGTCATTGACGACCCAGGAGCCGATCGGCAGCGGCTGCCAGCCCCGATCGGCCGCCAGCTCGGCAAGGCCGGGTCCGAAATGGTTGCTGCAGGCGGTGAGCAGGCTCAGGCCGCCGAGCAGCGCAGCCAAAAGCAAACGGGAGCGCAGGCGCTCCCGTTTCCAATTCGCTGTCACGGCTCCGCCAGTGCTCACTGCACCAGGCGAGGTCCGGCGGCAGGGCCGGCCTTTTCGTTCTCGCCCATGATGCCGAGGCGGCGGGCCACTTCGGTATAGGCCTCGATCAGCCCACCCATGTCGCGACGGAAGCGGTCCTTGTCCATCTTGTCCTTGGACTTGATGTCCCAGAGCCGGCAGGAATCCGGGCTGATCTCGTCGGCGACGACGATGCGCATCATCTCGCCTTCCCAGAGCCGGCCGCATTCCATCTTGAAGTCGACGAGGCGGATGCCGGCGCCGAGGAACAAGCCGGAGAGGAAATCATTGACGCGGATGGCAAGCGCCATGATGTCGTCGATTTCCTGGGGCGTCGCCCAGCCGAAGGCGGTGATGTGCTCTTCCGAGACCATCGGATCGTTCAGCGCGTCGTTCTTGTAATAGAACTCGATGATCGAGCGCGGCAGCTGCGTGCCCTCTTCGAGACCGAGCTTAGTCGAGAGCGAGCCGGCGGCGACGTTGCGCACCACCACCTCGAGCGGAATGATCTCGACCTCGCGGATCAGCTGCTCGCGCATGTTCAGCCGACGGATGAAATGCGTCGGCACGCCGATATCGTTGAGATTGGAGAAGATGTGCTCGGAGATCCTGTTGTTCAGGACGCCCTTGCCGTCGATCACCTCATGTTTTTTGGCGTTGAAGGCGGTGGCGTCGTCCTTGAAGTGCTGGATCAGCGTACCGGGCTCCGGTCCCTCATAGAGGACCTTCGCCTTGCCTTCGTAAATGCGACGGCGGCGATTCATCGGGATGTACCGTGGCTTGAGGAAATCCAAAATCGGCCTTTCTCTGGTCGCGGTTGCCCGCGGCGGGATCGTGGCCCCTGTTCCGCCGGTCCTTCGCAAGCCTCGCCTTAGATCTGCGCTCGGACGCGATCGGCCTGGATTGCGGATTGGTCCGGTTCAAAGCGAGCATAGCCCAATCGGCCACCCTCGCGACCGCTATATGGCGCTTCTGCACTGCAAACGCAACAAACCGGGCGAAGGGCCCGATCGCCAGATTGCAATCCGCGCTGGCCCTGGGCGCTGCGGCACCCTATATCGCTTGGAGAAGCCACCCGGAGCCCGCAAGAGGACTTAACCCGCATGACGACATTCGATCAGCGCAAGGATGCCTTCGAGAACAGGTTCGCCCTCGACGAGGAGCTGCGCTTCAAGGCGACGGCCCGGCGTAACAAGCTTCTCGGCCTCTGGGCAGCCGAGAAGCTCGGCAAGAGCGGCGCTGAAGCGGACGCTTACGCTAAGTCCGTAGTCTTGGCCGATTTCGAGGAGGCCGGCGACGATGACGTGCTGCGCAAGGTGAGGTCCGATTTCGCAACTGCGAGCGTCGCGGTTGCGGACGAGGAGATTCGCCGCGTGATGACCGAGCTCCTGATCAGGGCCGCAGAGGAAGTCCAGGCCGGGCGCTAGTGGCGAATCCCTGTTTCACGTGAATCGGCATGGCCGGTTCACCAAACGCAGGACGTGGTTGAAACGGGCGCATGAGCGCCCGTTTGTTTTTGTGCGAGTTTGCTGCCCACTGTCCTCGTCCCGCCGTGTCTCAAGAGCGGGCTCAACCGGATGAAAACGCCGATGTCTTCCGCCAAGCCAACCGTCCTGTCCTCGCTCGCCGATCGTCTCGCCAAGGGCGATACGCTCCTGTCTGCCTGGTGCGGGCTTCCCGATCCGAGCATTGCCGGAGTGCTCGCGCAGGAAGGTTTTGACGCCGTCACGCTCGACATGCAGCACGGGCCGATCACGCTTGGCGAGGTCATCCGGGCGATCCCGCTGATCAATGCGGCCGGAAAGCCTGCTCTGGCGCGGATCGCGGTTGGCGAATTCCAGAACGTGTCGAAGCTGTTCGATGCCGGCGTCTCGGGCGTGATCGCGCCGATGATCAACACCATGGAGGATGCGCGCCGTCTGGCGGCCTATGCCAAGTATCCGCCGCTCGGAGAACGCAGCTGGGGCAGCTATGGCGGCCTGGGCGCTTCGGGGCTCGATGCCAATAGCTATCTCAAGGCCGCCAATCGTTTCTCGATGACCTTCGCGATGATCGAGACGCGCGAGGCCATGGCGATTCTCGACGATATTCTGGCGCTTGAAGGCATCGACGCGTTGTTCGTTGGCCCATCCGATCTTTCGATCGCATTGTCCGGCGGAGCGTCGGTCAACGCCTCGGCGAAGGAGGTCGACGAGGCCCTGCGTCACATCGTGGCCCGTGCGTCTGCCGTGAACAAGCCGGTCGCATTCTATGCCGCCACCGCCGAGAGGGCGAAGGAGGGTGTCGAGATGGGAGCCAGGCTTGTCACCGTGATGAGCGATTCGGGCTTCCTGCGCGCGGCCGCTCAGGCCGCGCTCAAAGTGGTTCGCGGCTAAGGTCCGATCCAACCTTCTGTATTCGCATCGGCTTTCCCGAAAGCCGCACTCCACTTCGCGGGCCGATGCTTTAGGCGTTGATCCCCTCGCGGCGCTTCAGCGCGGCGTAGTAGGCCCAGAGCAGTCTGGCTGCCACGCCGCGCCAGGGGCGCCAGGCCTCGGCCATCTCCTGCAGCTCGCCCGGTTTCGGGCGGGCATCGAGGCCGAAGGCGACGCGTGCAGCCTCCTGGATGGCGAGATCGCCGGCTGCGAAGCCGTCGCGGTGTCCGAGGCAGAACAACAGATAGATATCCGCGGTCCAGGGTCCGATGCCGGAGACGGCGGTCATGTGCTCGTGGATATATTCCGGCGTACCGCCCTCCAGAGACCCCAGGTCGAGCGTTCCGTCGACCATTGCCGCGGCAACGGCGCGCAGGGTGCGCTGCTTCGGCCGCGAGAGACCGGACAGCCGCATATCCTCATCGCTTGCAGCGAGCACGCGCTCCGGCGTGAGCGGCGTCAGGACCGACTCGACCCGGGTCCAGACGGCGCGCGCGCTCGCCACCGAAAGCTGCTGCGCCACGATGATCGTTGCCAGCCCCTTGAAGCCGCCCTCGCGGCGACGCAGCGGCGGCAGGCCGGTCCGGTCGATGATGGCGCTCCAGCTCGGGTGAAGCGGGCGGAGCGCGGCCATGCCCTCTTCGAGGTCGGCGTCACAGGTGATTCTGGTCATCGTCGCTTCTTGAACCGGGATGGTGGCAGTGCGCGCGCGTCAGGAGAGTTGGCTGTGTCCGAAGACTTAGGCATTCCTGAAGACTTGGCCCAGTCATGGCCAGACCATAGAGAGGGCCCATGGCAACGTCCTCACGCGATTGCGACAGACCGGTGTTTCGTTTCGCGCCCAGCCCGAACGGCCGGCTACATCTCGGCCACGCTTTCTCGGCGCTGATGAACGAGCGCCTGGCCAAGCGATTGGGCGGCAGGCTGCTGCTGCGCATCGAGGATATCGACGTCGCGCGCTGTCGGCCGGAATTCGAGCAAGGCATCCATGACGATCTCGCCTGGCTCGGCATCCGCTTCGACGCCGCCATCCGCCGGCAGTCCGAACATTTCGACGATTATCGCGCCGCGCTCGGCCGGCTGCAGGCGAAGGCGCTGATCTATCCCTGCTTCTGCTCGCGCGGGCAGATCATGCGTGCAGTGGAGGTCAAGGAAGCAGAGGCGGGCCGGCCCTGGCCGCGCGATCCCGACGGATCGCCGCTCTATCCCGGGACTTGCTGCGCGCTGCTTCCCGATGACGCGGGCAAGCGCGCGGCGAGCGGCGAGGCCCATGTGTTGCGGCTGGCGATGGGGCGGGCGGCGGCAGGGATCGGCGGGGAGGTCGGGTATCCGCTCTTCGATGAGGATGGGCGAGTGACGCGTGTAGCGGCTGCTCCCGCGCGCTGGGGGGATGTGGTTCTGGCACGCAAGGACGTGCCGACCAGCTACCACCTTGCCGTAGTCGCGGATGACGCGCTTCAGGGCGTCACGCACGTCGTGCGCGGACGGGATCTCGAAGCGGCGACCGATATCCATCTCGTGCTGCAACACCTGCTCGACCTGCCGGTGCCGCGTTACCACTTCCATCGGTTGTTGCAGGACGAGACCGGCCAGAAGCTCGCCAAGAGCCGGATGTCGGAAGGCCTCGCGGAGCTGAGGGCACAGGGTGTTACGGCCGCAGACATCCGCGCGCGGCTCGGCTTTGCCTAGATCGGGCCGGATCCCATATCCGGTCCGCGGGCTATGTTTGGATCGGCCCGAAAGCGGCAACCCATTTTTTGGGCCGATGCATCGGCGGTTCAGCCGACGCCGAGCCAGGTCAGCCAGGCCGCGGTGGTAAAGAGCGAGAGCATGGTCGAGAGCGCGATCGCGCTCGAGGCATCGGCGACACCCTGCCGATAGCGCTCGGCGAAGAGATAGGCGTTGATCCCGCAGGGGCAGGCGGCGAAGAGCACTGCGACGCCTGACCAGTGCGCCGGCATCTCGAAGACGCGGGTCGCCAGCAGATAGACGATCAGCGGGTGAAGGCCGAGCTTGAGGGCGCTCAATACGGCCGGCAGACCGAGACCCGATTCCAGCCCGTAGCGCCGCATGGCGATGCCGAGGCTGATCAAGGCGCAAGGGACCGCGGCACCGGCGAGCAGGTCGACCAATGTCCAGACCGGGGCTGGGATGAAGCCGATCACCGGCCGCACCGCCGAGCCGAGCAGGATGCCGATGATGATGGGATGGGTGAAGAGCCTGCGGGCCATCATCTTCAGCGACGCCGAGCGGCCCTCGGCGAGCAGGGTTGCCGCCGTCATCGTCACAGGCAGGTGGATCGCCAGCAGCAGGCCGAGCGGCACCGCGCCGGCATCGCCATAGGCCTTCAGGATCATCGGCACGCCGACGAAGACCGTGTTGGACTGGGCCGCGGCGAAGCCCGAGACCACCAACTCCGGTCCCTTACGGCTGAAGACGCGGTGCGCAATCAGCATGGCCAGGGCCCAGACGATGGTGAGGCCGGTGAAATAGGAGATCCAGTAGCCCCAGGGTTGGCTCGCCGGGATGTCGGCCTTGGCCAGCGTCCGGAACAGCAGGCAGGGCACGGCCAGAACGAAGACGAAGTCGGAAAGACCTTCGCCGGTCGTCTCGCGGACCAGCTTCGTCCAGCGGGCGACATAGCCGAGGCCGATCAGGCCGAAGACGGGCAGGACGACAAGCAGGGAGGAGAGCATCGGCGCGACAGATTCGATGAGCGGGAGCGGGAAGGCGCCCCTCGCGATCGGTCTTGCAGCAGGCAAAGTCAAGGAAGCGGTGGCGCAAATAGCGGCATGGCCGTGCCGCGTTTTCGGTCAGTCCCGCGAGGGCACTAGCGCGCCTGGGCCAGCACGCCGCCCGAGCGCACGATCAAGCCCTGGATCTCGTCGCGCTGGCGCTTGAACTCGGCCAGCGTCTTGCCTTCGAGCTCGCGTCCTCGCGGAACGCGGATCTTCATCGGATTCACGAAGTTGCCGTTGACCATGACCTCGTAGTGCAGATGCGGTCCGGTGGAGAGGCCGGTATTGCCGAGATAGCCGATGACCTGGCCCTGGCGCACTTTCACACCGGCAGCGATGCCCTTGGCAAAACCCGACTGGTGCGAATAGGTCGTGACATACCCGTTCGCGTGCTGGAGTTCGATCCGCCGACCGTAGCCGGAGGCCCAGTCGGCCTTGATCACCGTGCCGTTGCCGGCGGCCAGGATCGGCGTGCCGATGCGGTTGGCCCAGTCGACGCCGGTATGCATCTTCGAATAGCGCATGACCGGGTGGTAGCGCATGCCGAAGCCGGAGCGCATCTCGGCATCGGTGATCGGCTTGCGCAGCAGGAACTTCTTCAGCGAGCGACCTTCCTCGTCAAAATAGTCGATCAGGCCGTCTTCAGGGGACTGATAGCGAAAGACCCGGCGGGTATCGCCGTTGATGGTGAGCGTTGCCGACAGGATTTCACCGCGCTCGCCTTCCTCGTCCTCGGTGAAGATCACCTCGAGATTGTCGCCGCCGCGCACGCGCTGCTGGAAGTCCAGGTCGTAGGAGAAAATCCGAACCAGCTCGTCGATCATCGGGCGCGGCAGGTCGTGGCGCAATCCGGTCTCGTAGAGGCTCTCATAGAGCCTAGCGCCGCCGGTATCCTCCTCGTCCTCTTCGTCTTCCGTGGTTGCCCTGCGGGGCGTGCCGACGATCWCCTGCTTCGGCAGCGAGACCGGAACGAAAGCGCCCTGGTCGTTGACCGCAATCGTCGCCTCGGGCTGGCCGTTGGTGAGCAGCGAGACGCGAACGATCTGGCGCGGATCGCCTGGCCGCGGACCGGGTGCAAACAGCGCTTGCAGGACTTGGCCATCCGGCAAGGCGGCAACGCGCACCTTGCCGCTGAAGGCCTGGATCATCGCCCTGATCTGCTCGGCCGGAGCTCCGGCATTGCGCATGACCTGTTCGAAATTCTCGCCGCGCCGGGTGATCAGCAGCTTGTCCTCGACAAGCGGCTCGCGGGATGCGGGGATGGGCGTCTTCAGTGCGTTGGTGACATTTTCAGGGACGACGCGCACCTCGATGCCGGAGAAGCGCGTGTCCGTGGCCGGAGAATAGGCAAGAAGATCGTTCGTGGCGCTGGGCGCCGCACCGCCGCCCAGCGTGCGGCTGAGCATCAGCTGTGGTGGGATCGGCAAGGGGCGTTGCCGGCCCGCCACGGCCTGGTTGGCGCGCTCTTCCTCGACCTGCTTGATCACGTCGGGGTCGCCGAGGCGTGGGCGCGCGGGCGGAATCGCGATCGTGGTGAGGTCGCGCTTGACGATGGTGACATCGGCATCCGGCATGTCGCCGGCCGGTTCGGCATAGCGCTCGGCGGGCTGGCCACCTTCCGCAAACAGGCGCAGCGGATTGAAGGGCGGGATGCTCGTCGCGTAGACGCCGGTAGTCAGCGACAGGTTGGAGGCAAGCCGTACGAAGGGGCGCACGCGGATGACCTCACGGTCACCGACGCGTTGGGACATGGGCGCGCGAGCGCTGTGTCGGGCCGCCATGACAGGCTGGTCCGCCACCAGCTTGTCCGCCTTGCGCGCCCCGCCACCCAGGCCGGCAGAGGACGGGCCGCGCGCGGTCACCATTTCGGGCTGCTCGGGGAAACTCGTATCCCCGCGGGTCGAGACCAGGATCGCCCCACCGAGCAGGGCTGCGCCGCAGGAGCCGACCAGCGCGCAGGCGGCCAACCAGCGCAGCGAGACGCCACGCCGGTCCAACGCCTGATGCGGAGCACCATCCGGCCGGATCGGCGGCTCGATACCGAGATCGACCAGAAGCGCGGCGGCTTCCGGCGATAGCGGTTCTGCTGGCGTGCTGAGCTCGGGATGGGCGTTCATCGCTGGTCGTCAGAGAATCCTGATCCTGGTCCGGTGCCCGGGCGGGCCGGAATTCCGAAGAAGCCGCATCTGCTGCACGCGTACGCGCCTGGTTCCGACCATGCCCGGGTCGCAGCCCGGAATCAATCCGCGGTCGGAGCCGCTGCGGGGCTTTGGCCGTCGATTACGGCTCTTTGCGGGCGCCACGCACGTAGGGCGCGCGCCGCGCTCGTACGCGCGCGATGGATAAAGTCGGGATCGGCGAGCCGGGACAAAAAGTCATCGAACTGTCGGAAAAGTTTTGTTTTGGCGTTGACAGGGTGAGAGGGTGGGGCCTATAACGCAGCCATCGAGACGGCGCCGCCGCTGGCGGGGCCGCT
Organism: Allobosea sp. 05T433; assembly: GCF_056396065.1. Classification (NCBI taxonomy): domain Bacteria; kingdom Pseudomonadati; phylum Pseudomonadota; class Alphaproteobacteria; order Hyphomicrobiales; family Alloboseaceae; genus Allobosea; species Allobosea sp. 05T433. Next base: position 51,679 of record NZ_JBFTKS010000034.1, read on the forward strand.
CTACTGCGCTTCATGAGAGCTTCGGGCCTTGTAGCCGAGAGATCGGTTGGCCTGCTTGTCTTTGTTAGACGCACCGCTGTTTGAAAACTGAAGACA
>NZ_JBFTKS010000035.1:0-49380 GCF_056396065.1 Allobosea sp. 05T433
AAAAGCAGCCGAGCGAACCGTCGAAGGCCTCTGGCGAACCATCGGAACAATCCTCGACGCCTTCACTCCCGACGAATGCAAAAACTACTTCAGGGCTGCCGGATATGAGCCGGAATAACGTGAAAATGCTCTAGACTGGAACACCGCCTTGCTGGTMAATGGCTCGACCAGTTCGCCCGTGAAACCGTTCATTTGAGGCAAGGTGGAGAGCCTTTCCGACATCGCTCGCCTCCCAAGAATTTTTGGCGGGGGAGCGAGGCTAGGTGAACTACTGATGCCGCGGCGTGATCGGAACCGATGATACGGGCACCAATTGTTTGGGTGACAATCGGTCGAAGGTTCAGTGTCCATCCTGGATCGCTATCGGGGACCATGATCCGTCCGCTCTGAGATCCCCGAGTCGAGGGTTCGCGCGTTTGAGACGAAGATCGTCAACTCATCTTACGAATATCTGGCGGCTTTGGCCGAAGGAACAGCCGCCTATCGTTGCCTAGGACGTCCACCAGCGCGAGCCGACAACTGGCACTAATTATGTCAAATACGGCTCCTCCGTCTAAACGCGTGCTCGGTGCTGCGGTGCCGCTGATCGTAAAGCCGGCGTTGAAGCGGGCTCTTGTCCCCCGCGTGTGCGAAGACAGCCACGACAAACAGGGCCGTAAGCCCGATAAGGGCATAAAGCATGGCGATGACGCTCGTTTCCCCAGACCCAAAGCAACATAAGCCGCGGAGCAATGATCTCGCGAATCAAACCCACTGCCAAGCGGAAATGACCGCATCGATAGAGCCGCGATGGAAAATAAACTGAAGTTTGGAGCCGGCAAGTATACTTATACGGCTTCGATCACAAGGCGCCAATCGGGGACTGATAAGGCCTCGTGAAGCACTGCTCTGAGCACCGTGTTACGATAACAGCGGCATCGGAAGCTGAAGCCCTTCGATCAAGGCATTGCGGAACACTTCAATCGGCCGCGCGAGCCTGCCTGCCGGGGGGCGGTGCAGCAACCAAGCGCGCACTTGCGGCTTGAAGTTTGGGCAGTCGATGACCTCAACTCCCTCGCGCCAGCGGCCGTCGGCGAAGGCGGCCGGGGTGACTATGCCGATGCCGTGGCCGCGCGCCACCAGCGACATTCTGAGATCGACACTGAGAGCCTCCACCCCAACTTGGAAAGGCAGCCGCGCCGCCTCGAAGCTCTGGCGGATATAGGCACGAAAGCCACAGCCATTTTCGTTCATCACCCAGGGAAATTGCGACAGCGTGGCAAGGTCGGCTTCCCGCGGTACACCAAGGTCGGATGACGCAACCAGCAGCACTGTTTGCGCGCCGAGATCGTCGCAGATCAGTTCCTGCGGCGGCGCCAAACCCTCCGCGAGACACACCGCCACTGCGTCGAGCTCGCTGCGCGCCACCTGCTCGACCAGCCTTGGCGACCAGCCGGAGGTGATGCGTAAAGTCAGTTGCGGGAACGCGGCGCGCAGGCCATCGAGCGGCATCGCCAGCGCGGCATCGGAGAGATAGGGCATAATGCCCAGCCGGAACTCGCCCCTGACCTCGCCCTCTGGCGACACGCCGGCCTTCAAATCCTCAAGCGAACGTAGCACGCGCCGGCCATGTTCATAGGCTTCACGGCCGGAGGCTGTCGGCTTCAGCGGCTTCGACTGGCGGTCGAGCAACGCCGTTGCCAGCGCGTCCTCAAGGTTCTGGATGCGGCGGGTTACACCCGGCTGGGTAAGATTAAGTCTCGCTGACGCACCGACGATCGAACCGGTTTCCACCACGGCGATAAAGGCTTCGAGGTCATGAATGTTCATAATAGACCCGCATAATCATTATCGAATTTATTGAATTGTAGCATGGTGACGGTTTCGCATAAAAGCAAAAAACGATATGCGGAATGTTGAGGATCGACCATGCAAGGAACGAAAGACGGACAAATGACGCATTTGCCGGCCGCCACAATTACCGGCCCGCAGACTGTGCTATTTGCCACCGCTGTCGGCATCATCATCACCAATCTGTTCGCGCCGCAGACATTAGTTGGCCTAATCGGGTCATCGTTCGGCGCCGATGCCGCAGGCTTCGGCCTCGTCGCCATGGCCACCCTGCTTGGCTATGCCGCCGGCCTATTCTTCCTCGTGCCGCTCGCCGATCTCGCCGAGAATCGCGCCCTAATCCTGCGTATGTTGATCGCGGCAGCAATGGCCGCTGGTATTGCCACACTCGCGCCTACGGCAAGCGCGCTGCTGATAGTGCTGTTCGTCCTGGGCGCCGCCTGTTCCGCGATTCAGATCCTTGTGCCGATCGCCGCATCCATGGCCCCACCTGGACAGGATGGTCGCGTTATCGGCGACGTCATGAGCGGGTTGATGGTCGGCATCCTGCTGGCGCGTCCGCTGGCCAGCCTGGTCGCCGATGCTTGGGGCTGGCGAGCCTTCTATGGCCTCAGCGCGGCTTCTCTGATTCTGCTCGCCTGCGTCCTCGCTTTCAGCTTGCCGCGACGGCTCCCGGTAGCGAGAACATCCTATGGCGCGCTGATCGCCTCGCTGCTCGGCCTTTTGCGCGACGAACCGATGCTTCGACGGCGCGCCCTGACAGCGGCGCTGGTAATGGCGGCGTTCAGCTTGTTCTGGACGGCGGTGGCATTGCGCCTTGCACAGTCGCCCTTCGACCTCGGCCAGCGCGGCATTGCGCTGTTTGCGTTGGCGGGCGCCGGAGGTGCTGCAGTCACGCCGCTGTTCGGCCGCGCTGGAGATCGTGGTTTGACGCGCTCCGCCACTATCGCCTGCCACCTCGTGCTGATCGGCGCGATGGCGCTGTCGGCGTGGGCAGGCTCCGCCGCAGCCGCGACCGCAACCGGATGGGTTCCGTTGGGGCTAATGGTCGTCAGCGCCGTGCTGCTCGACATCGGCGTAATCGGCGACCAAACGCTCGGCCGCCGCGCCATCAACCTACTACAGCCCAAGGCGCGCGGACGCTTAAATGGGCTGTTCGTGGGCATTTTCTTCATCGGTGGCGCCACCGGATCGATGCTGGCCGGCATCGCTTGGGCCTGGAATGGCTGGCCAGCTGTCTGCTCCGCCGGCGCTGCATTCGGCCTCGCAGCTCTGCTGGTCGACTGGATCGGCGGCCCGGAGTAAGGACTGGTCCGCTGGCCCTGCTGTCGGCCCTGGCTGCGCCGAATTGCCTGGTCACCGCACACTATGCTGGCTCGCCCCCTGATGATCCGTTATCATCCACGAGCATGCCACTCCCTGGGGGCAGGCCTTCGCCAGAGTCCTTTCCCGGACCACGCTGCTTTCGGCGCCCAAGGCAGTTTTCTGAATAGCGCGCTCGGCTGGCGCAGCGCATTCCGGCGCAGCGTGGAGACCACCAGGCAATCCCTTCAGAGAGCGACATGCCTCAGACTCGAAGCCGCGCAGAGCAGGAGGTTATCATGCTCGTTCGTGACGCTATGACCGCACATGCAGAATGGATCTCTCCGGACATCTCGCTGACCGAGGTCGCGCGCAAGATGCGCGACGCGAAAATCGGGTGCCTTCCGGTGGGAGAAAATGATCGCCTTATCGGAATGATCACGGACAGAGACCTTCCTGCCGTGGCTGCGCCGAAGGGGCCGATCCCAACACTACAAAGGCGAGAAAGGTCATGACGGCGGGCATCACCTGGTGCTTCGAGGACGATGACGTCAGGGATGCGACGCGCCGCATGGCGGAGGAGCAAATCCATCATGTTCCGGTGATGAACAGAGAGAAACGGATGATCGGTATCCTCTCCCTGTCGGATTTGGCGCTGAGAGCGCCGATGGACCTGTTCGCTGAGGTATCGCAGCTTGTTGCACGCGACGCATCGCGTCACGCCTCGGCGCCTTCCCACTAGCTTCCATGGGGCCTGATCGCGACGACAGTCAGGGTGAGCAGCGCGAGATCGCGCAAGCGGGCTTTCTCGCGCGAAGGCGAATTGGCGCCTGCGCTCATCCTGATGATGGGGGGCGGCATCCGACTCTGCCGATCGTCGACACAGCCCGGAACGGCCTGTCGGCGCGCTCACGATGCTGCTTCTGTTAATGCTCGTGACGCCCGATATGTGCGAGGAGTTGTTTACTGCGCCGATAAACAGCATGCGCGGAAGCGGCACTTGAGGCTGGCTTCACTGCACGGGACGGCGACCACAAGTTGGATGACGACGAGGAAGACGACGACGACTATTGTCGTTGACTAGCGTCGCGCCTTGAACCGCCAATCGCCATGGGTCGCTGGGCGATGGCATGACCAGTGGGGCAATTCCGAAGGAATCCGGCATTGTCATCTACCTCTCGACTTGAGGACATCCGACCATGGCCCATTGGAACGGGAATATGCCGGAGACTCCGAAGAAGGTGGCCTGGTACGAGACCAGCGTCGATGGCGTCAGCCTTTGGCACACCGACCCGAATGATCAGCCGGACAAGGCTTGGTTTGTAATCAGGCCGAGCCGGTTTTCCGCGGGGAGCTTTATCGGCACCGATCAGGAAAACCGTCGGGCGGTCTGCGCCGAGGACAGCGTCGAGGAGGCCAAGGCCGCCGCGCTGCTCTGGCTTGAGCGGCTATTGAACAAAGACGACATCCCGGACGAGGACGAGGAAGACCCGGCCGAGCGCTACGCCCACCGTCACGAACACGGGCACGACGCCGACGACTGAGCGCCCGTGCCATCTACAGAACCCGTGCTTGCACTGGTAGGCGAGCGGCTGGCGCAGTCTAGGTCAATCACCATGCAGCATCGCGGCGTCGCTGGTCGCGGCCCACTGCACGTACGCCGCCCCGGGGGCCTGCCGTCCGCGTTATCTGCGCACTATAGGTCGAGATCCTGGCGATCCGCAGCATAGCGGCTATGGTTTTCCTATGCTTCGACCGCTTGCTCAGCTGCTTCCGCGGCGAGACCTTGCTTACGCAAATCACGGGCGCCGGTAGCTGGCATCATTCGCACGATGATCGCATAGGTTGCTCGCTGCCCGGATGCAGGACGTTCAGTTCCGTTGGCAGAAATCAGCAAATATTTGGCGCGATATCGCATTCTATATCAGATTGTATCCGCTAATTCGGGCAAGTTGACCGAATGACTTGTTGAGTATAGCCCGAAACGTTTTTGCTGCATCACCTCTGGTAATCGGCGCTAGATACGCACTGAGGAATGAGCCAATGCCTGATAATGTGTCCAAGCAGAATCTTGATAACCAGATTGCGGTCGTCCGAAGAAATATAGCCGATCTGATGGAACGAGCCACCGCAACCACTGGATCTGCTGCGGAAGAAGCAATCGCGAACAGGATCAACCATCAACAAGAGCTGCTGAACCAGCTGCTGAAACAGCGCGAGGCGATGGAATAAGGCGTTCCTTGCGCTGGGGCGAATAGGCCGCCGAAGCCGAAAAATACCGTCTGACCGAAGTCTTCAGGAGAAATCGGCGCTTGCACGGAGGCGGACGAAGAGTTCGTCGGCGCGGGAGAACATTGCCTTTGGCAGGCCCGAGGCATCGGGCCCAGAGATCGAACAAGCGGCTCGCGAAGCGGTCGCCGACGAATTCATCGCCAGACTCGAGTAGGGGCTCGAGGCACAGCTAGGCGAGCGCGGCGTTATGCTGTCCGGCGGCCAGCCGTTCGGGCCAGGAATAAAGCCTTTCAGGCTCAGTTACGTCGGATGATGGCTTGGTTCGTATGACGACGAGTTGCCGGCCGATCGCGTAAATCGCGCTGCCCGAAAGCCACCGCAATCCATGGTGATCGTGAAGTCTGATTCGCAAGTTGGTCTGGGTTTCAGATCGCGAGTTCGTGCAGGAGGGGCAGCTTTGCAAGGTGAGAAAGGTTTCGAGATCACGAATGACGAGGATCGCAGCCTTGCAGTAAAGCGGGCCGCGGCGCTGCTTCGCTATGAGCCGGGCGGCGACGGAGAGCGAGAGCTCCTTGTCCTTACGGACGCAATCGCAGAGTATGACATGAGGGATTTTGAGAAGGCCCCGCGCTCGCGTCCTAGCGATGACCCCGCCTTTTCTCCTGGCTGACCTCAACCCAACTCGACCATCTCTACCCAATCCGGGCTGTTCCCCACCATGGCTCGGTCGGTAACACTGAGCCCGCCGCTCTCGTCGATCACATAAACTGTAGCGTGGTGGGTCGACTGTCCTAATGCCACCAGGTAGCGCCCGGTGGGGTCGATGCCGAAGCCGCGCGGCTGCGTCTCGGTAGGGATGTGCTGCAACAATCGCAATTTGCCATCTACCTCGACCGCGAAGCTCGCCAATATCGAGCTGTTCCGCTCAGAGGCATAGAGAAAGCGGCCGTCCGGCGTAATCTGGATATCAGCGCCCCAGGGCTTTGCTCTGAAGCCGACAGGCAGGATGTTGACGACCTGCTTGGTGTTGAGTGCGCCGTGTTCCGGATCGTAGTCGAAGACCGTGACCGAAGCATCGAGCTCGCCAAGTAGGTACACGGTCTTGCCGGCGGGACCGAAGATGAAATGGCGCGGCCCGGTGCCTTTCGGTAGGGCGGTCGCCCGTGGTTGCGCCAGCGTCCCGGCAACCTGGTCGAAATCGAAGCTGTAGACCACGTCGCCGCCCAGACTTGTCGCCAAAACATGCCGGTCGGATCGGTCGCCCATGATGCCATGGGCGTTCGGCGCAGTTGGAATACGCTGCGCTACCGGCTGCGCGACGCCGTCGGTCGCGATCGGACTTACCGTGACGACATGTCCGTCATAGGAAGCGCCGAACAGGAAGCGTCCGCTGAGATCGGTGCGAATATAGGCGACGCTCTCCGCCATCGCGGCAAAGCCAAGTTCAGACAGCGCACCGGTGGCCCGGTCGATTCGGAAGGTTGCGACGCCGCGTGGCGCCCCACGCATGGCGGCGTAGAGGAACTCTCGACCCGGCGACAGTGCTAACGGCAGCGAGCGGCCGGGTTCGGTCACGCCTGGGAAGGGCATGCGCTGGATCGGGCTCAGCGTACCGCTTTTGCCAGAGAGCCGCAGCACACTGATATCACCGCCCAATCCATTGCCAATATAAACGGCGAGATCGGCCTGTTCTCTGGCATGATGAGGCGACATGCACGGCTCCTATTGCTTCCCGGAGGCCCGACCAAATCAGGACTTACTTGATGATTATGGGGCTGCTCTAACCCTCAGGGCATCCCAGCCCGAGGCAGATCCGACCTTGATCAACTTAGAGCAGGGGACGTCTAGCTGCGAGGCCTCGCAGGAGCGGCCAGCGCCTGCGCCACGGCCGCGAATGGCGCCGTGCTCGGCAAAGACCATCCTCTTATAGGCATGGACATCGCCGAGCCCGACTAGATGCCGGCGGGGGACGGCGTATTCGCCGAGATAGCTGCCGGAATCCGACATTGCCATTAGGCATAAGCCGTCGAGCCATCCGGGCGGCACGGGACCTTCCGCTCCCAATGAACGTAGTCCTCCTTGGCCAGGACATTCATGTCCATCTCGACCCCCCAGCCCGGGCGATCGGGCCGCAATTGCAGATAGCCATCCCTTGGCAGATAGGGGTCCTTGACGTACCAGGCCCCCTGCGAGCGATCGGGCTGGGCAATGGCGTCGCCGCTGCCGTCGCCAAAGGCATAGTTGGGGCCGTGCGGCAGCCGGTATTCCAGAATCCGGAAATTGGGCTGCGCAGCCGAGAAATGCAGGTTCACGGCGGTGGCCAGCGGCCCCATCGGGTTGTGGGGCGCGATGGTCACGTAGTGTGCCTCGGCAATCGCGGCGATCTTGCGCATCTCCAGCAGACCGCCAACGACGCAAATATCGGGTTGGATGATGTCGCAGCCCTTGACCGAGAGCAGCCGCAGGAACTCGAAACGGCTGTACAAAGACTCGCCCGTCGCCAGCGTGCAGGCGAGGCCGCGCTTCAGCTCGCCCCAGGCTTCGAAGTTTTCGGGCCGGAGCGGTTCCTCAAAGAAGAGCGGATCGTAGGGGGCAAGCGCGTTACCGAGCTGCATCGCCTGCCCGACTTCGAAGATCTTGGCATGAGCGTCAAAGGCGATCTCATAGTCCGAACGCACGGTCTCGCGCAGATTGCGAAAATACTCGGCGCTGGTTCGCACGACCTCGCCCCAGCGATGCGCGTGCATGTCGATCCGATAGGGACTGAGCTTGAACGCCGTCAGCCCCCACTGCTCGTTCAGCGCGTTGAGTTCGTCGCGCGCAATGGCCGGGTCTGGGGCGGTGTAGACACCGGCATAGACACGCACCTTGTCGCGCACATTGCCGCCAAGCAGCATGTAGACCGGCACGCCAAGAGCCTTGGCCGAGATGTCCCAAAGGCAATGGTCGATGGCCGATATCGCCGCCAGCCCGAGTGCGCCTGGCGGAAAGCGGCTCTGCTGGAGCAGGTAGAGGATCAGGTACTCGATCCGTCGCGGGTCTTGCCCGCGGATAAACTCGAACAGGTAGTCGAGCAGAGGCAATAGCGCCCGGTCAGGCCCGTGATTGTAGCACTCGCCCCAGCCGGTCAATCCGTCATCGGTGTCGATGGCGACAACTACACGGGGACGATCCTTGTCGCGCGACATATAAGCCCGCAAGCGCTCGATCTTCATAGGCTCAGTCCTTGAAATAGACGCCGCGCTTCCAGCGCGACTGCACGTAGACATGCTCGCGGAAAGTTCCCTCGGCATAGGAGCCGGCCCCCTCCGTCACGGGGATCGAGACATTCATGTCGCTGGGCCATTGCGCGACGAAATCCTCGTCGATCTCGACACCGAGACCGGGGCGGTCGGGGACGTCGAGATAGCCGTCGCGCGAGACTGGGTGCGGGATCACCGTCTTGGCGCGGCCGTCCCAGTCATCCTCGATGCGCTCGAGGATGAGGCCATTTGGGCAGCTTGCGAGGAGATGCAGGGCAGCATATTCCGCGACCGGCCCGAGCGAGCCGGAATGTGGCGCAAGCATGATGTGATGCGCCTCTGCCATTGCCGCGATCTTCTTCATCTGGGTTATCCCGCCGGCTCGGCCGGTGTCCGGCTGGACCACGTCGATCAGGTCGCGCTCGATCAGCTCGCGTTCACCGAAGATGGTCGCCATCCGCTCACCGGCCGCCAGCGTCACCGAGGAATGGTTGCGTATGCGGGCGTAGCCGTCGAGATTATCGGGCGCGATCGGGTCCTCGACCCACATCATCTTGTAGGGCTCAAGCGCCCGGCACACCTGCGTCGCATCGGCCGGTGTCAGCCATGGTGGGCCATGCAGGTCGATGGCGATGTCCATCTCCGCGCCGACCGCCTCACGCAGCGCCGCGACCTTCCTGACGGGATCGGAGACGCCGCCGCATTTCAACGCGGTAACGCCGCGCTGCTTCAGCGACAATGCCGCCTCCGGAGTGTTGGCATGGCCGTAGATACGGATCCTGTCGCGTAGTTTGCCGCCGAGTAGGTTCCAGACCGGCGTATCCAGCGCCTTGCCCTTGATGTCCCACAACGCCATGTCGATACCGGTCATGGCGCCTGCGCCGACCACGCCGGTCATGCCGTGGCCCATGATCGCGATCTGCATCTTCTGCCAGAGCCGCTCGATATGGGTCGGATCCTCGCCGACGAGCAGCGCTTTCAGGTCCTCGACCGCCGTCCTGATGACGCGCGGCCAGCCGGAGCATTCGCCGATGCCGGTGATGCCTTCGTCGGTGACGACCTTGACGAAGAGCCAGTTGCGGCTGCCGGTGAGGTTCTTCGAGAATTGCTGGGATCCGAACGAGCCGTCCGCGGCCCAGTTCTTCAGGCTGGGGGCGCCCGCATGCATCAGGAAGGTCTTGATGTCGACGATCTTCATGGGGCTGATCCGTAGGCTCGTTAACCGGAGTAGCGGTGGCGGCGGTGGATGCTGCGCGCCCGAGGGTCGGGTCGCGGAATGGCGGAGAGCAAGGCCTGGGTATAGGCGTGCGTGGGCGTATTGCAGACTTGCTCGGCCCCACCGGTCTCGACCACCTTGCCGCGGTACATCACAGCCACCCGGTCGCACATGTAGCGGATGACGCCGATGTCGTGGCTGATGAAGACGTAGGATAAGCCGAGCTTGTCCTGCAGGTTCATCATCAGGTCGAGCATTTGCGAGCGCAGCGAGACGTCGAGCGCCGAGGTCGCCTCATCGGCGACGATGACGCGTGGGTTAAGGGAGATGGCACGCGCGATGCCGATGCGCTGGCGCTGGCCGCCGGAGAAGGCATGCGGATAGCGCTCCCGCCAGGAGGGCTCCAGGCCGACCTGGCGCAACAGTTCAGCAACCCGGTCGTCGAGCTCTTTGCCGGAGGCGATCTTGTTGACGAGCAGGGGCTCGCCGATGATCTGGGCCACCGTCATGCGCGGGTTGAGCGAACCCACCGGATCCTGGAAGATCATGCGGATCTCGCGCCGGCAGGCCCTCAGCGTCTCCTTGTCAGCCTTGAGCAGGTCGACGACCTCGCCATCGGCGCGTCGATAGTCGATCGCTCCGGCGTTGGGTTCGTAGACCCGCAGCAGGCAGCGCCCCATCGTGGTTTTGCCCGAACCGGACTCGCCGACAATGCCGAGCGTCTCCCCCGGTCTGACCTCCAGCGAGACGTCGTCGACGGCCCTGAGCGGAGCCTTGGGCGAGCCAAAATGCATTTCCAGATTGCGGACCTGCAGGACGGGCGGAGCCTCTTGCGCGATCGGCGCGCGCCTCAGCCTGATCTCGGCCTTCTGCTCGAGCTTTAGCACGGAGCTGATCAGCATGCGGGTGTAGTCGTCCTGCGGCGCGTGGAATATGGCGTCGACCGGGCCGCTCTCCATCACCTTGCCGTGGTGCATCACCAGCACCTCATCGGCAACCTCGGCGACCACGCCCATATCGTGCGTAATGAACATCACGGCCATGCCGTGCTGCCGCTGCAGCCTCCTGATCAGATCAAGGATCTCGGCCTGCGTTGTGACGTCCAGCGCGGTCGTCGGCTCGTCGGCGATGAGCAGGGAGGGATTGCAGGCGAGCGCCATCGCGATCATTACGCGCTGGCGCATGCCGCCTGAAAACTCGAACGTATAGCGGTCGACGGCGGCTTCGGGTTTGGGAATCTCGACCTGCGCCAGGAGCTCGACGCAGCGCGCGCGAGCCTCCTTCTTGCCCATGTTCAGGTGGAGCTGCAGCACCTCCATGATCTGGTCGCCTACGGTATGGACCGGCGACAGCGACGACATCGGCTCCTGGAAGATCATCGCGATCTCGCGGCCGCGGACCGCGCGGATCTCACGCCCGCGCGGGTTGAGCTTCGCGAGATCGACGGAGGTTCCATCGGGCCGGCGCAAGACCATCGCGCCCGAGACGATACGCCCAGGTGCATCGACGATTTGCAGGATCGAGCGCGCGGTCACGCTCTTGCCCGAGCCGCTCTCGCCGACGATGCAGAGCGTCCTGCCACGCTGGAGCGTGAACGAGACTCCGTCGACAGCTTTGACGACGCCGTTGCGCACCGGGAAGTGCGTCACGAGATCCCTGACTTCGAGGATCGTCGGCGCCGGCGCGGCGGGGCGCAGCTCCTGGCCGATGGCGAGATCGATGACGCTCATTTGTTGTACGGATCGGCGGCATCGCGCAATCCGTCTCCAAGGAAGTTGAGGGCGATCACGGCGATCACCACGGCGACGCCGGGCGCGAACAGCCAGGGCGCGGTCGCGATCGAGCGGATGTTCTGTGCCTCGCGCAGCAATACGCCCCAGGAGATGGTCGGCGGCTGCAGCCCCAGGCCGAGAAAGCTGAGCGCGGTCTCTGCGAGGATCATGGCCGGGATCGCCAGCGAGATCGACGCGATGATGTGGCTGGCGAAGCTCGGCAGCATGTGGCGGAAGATGACCCGTCCTTCAGAGGCACCGTCGAGCCGCGCCGCGGTGACGAATTCTTCGGTACGCAGGCTCAGGAAGCGGCCCCGCACGACCCTGGCGAGCTGGGCCCAGCCGGTCAGCGACAGGATCAGCGTGATCATGAAATAGTTGAGGGTCGCGGGCCAATCCTGCGGCAGGGCTGCCGACAGCGCGAGCCAGATCGGGATGCTAGGTAGCGACAGCACGAACTCGATGACGCGCTGTACCGCAAAGTCGATGCGACCGCCGTAATATCCGGAGATGCCGCCGAGCAGGATGCCGATAGTCAGCGAAAGCAGGACGCCGACCAGGCCGACCGACAGGGAAATCTGGGCGCCCTGGATGATACGGCTGTAAACGCAGCGGCCGAGCCGATCCGTCCCGAGCAGAAAGATCGGCTGGGCCTTGTTTTCCGAGGCGATCAGGTGGGTCGTAGTGCTGAACAGCCCGAACAGCCTGTACTCGAAACCTTGGCCGAAGAACGTAACATAGGTTTTGCGGGCCTTGTCTTCGCTATAGACCGCTGAGAGCGTCTGCGGATCGCGCTTAAACACCGAAGGATGGATAAAGGGCCGGAAAGACCAGCTCCCATCCGCCCCCCTGTCGATGAAATGGATAGCCTGCGGTGGATGGAATGCCGCCCGTGCGTTCTGCTGCGACGGATCATTGATGGCGAAGAAACCCGGGGCAATGGCGATGATGTAAAGAAACACCGTGACGATCAGCCCCGCCATGGCAAGATGGTGGCGCTTGAACGCCCACCAGACGAGCTGCCATTGCGAGGCAACGGCCAGCCGGGTGCTGTCGACGGATGAAAGGGCGGTGTCGGTCATTACCTATTCCAGCCTGATGCGGGGGTCGACGAGGGCGAGCAGGATATCGCTGATGAGAGAGCCGATGAGCGTGAGCGTGCAGATCAGCAGCACGAACGCGCCGGCCAGATACATGTCCTGGCTCATCAGCGACTGGAGCAGGAGAGGCCCCGCCGTCGGCAGGCTCAGCACGATGGCGACGATGATCGAACCGGAGACGAGGTTCGGCAACAGCCAGGAAATCGTCGAGATGAACGGATTGAGGGCCAGGCGAACCGGGTACTTCACCAGCAGATGGAATTCCGAGAGGCCCTTGGCGCGCGCCGTCGTGACATAGGGCTTGTGCAGCTCGTCCAGCATGTTGGCGCGCATGACGCGGATCAGGCTGGCGGTGCCGGAGACAGCGAGAATGATGACGGGAATCCAGAGATGGTGCAGCAGGTCGATGACCTTGCCGATGCTCCAGGGGGCCGTGAGATACTGCTCGGAGAAGAGCCCGCCGACCTCCTGCCCGAATTCGACGGCTGCGACATACATCAGCACGAGCGCGAGCAGGAAGCTCGGAATGGCGAGGCCGAGGAAGCTGAAGAAGGTGACGATATAGTCGCCGATCGAATACTTCTTGACGGCCGAGAACACGCCGATCGGCAGTGCGATGCCCCAGGTCGCGAGTAGCGTCGAGAAAGTCAGCACCAGGGTCAGCGCCATCCGCTCCCAGATCAGGTCACTGACCGGCTGTTGCCATTCGAAGCTGAGGCCAAAATCACCTCTGAGCACGATGCCGCTGATCCATTTGAAATATTGGACGATCATCGGCTGATCGAGCCCGAAGCGGATTCTCAGATCGGCCGCCGTGTTCTGATCGACCACTTCGTTCGAGGCTGCGAGCGTCGCGATATAGGTCGTGACGAAGTCGCCCGGAGGAAGCTGGATCAGCACGAAGGACAGAAAACTGACGACGATCAGCGAGGGCACCATCCAGAGGAGGCGCTTGGCGATGAAGCGGAGCATGGCACTGCCTGTTGGGTGAGACGGCCCGGCCACGCTCGCGGCGCGGCCGGGCTGTCGTCGCTCACGTCGCGAAGAAGAACTGCTGAGGCAGGGCCGGGCCGGGATTGGGCCAGGTCCAGGCGTTGGGATATTTCGCCGGCACGTTCTGTAGGTTGTTCTTGCAGATGCCGAAGGCGTTCACCGCGAGGCAGATGCCGATGGTCTCAAAGGCGTCGGCGGTGATGTCGAAGACCTGCTTCATCAGCGCGGTGCGCTTCTCCAGGTCGGCCGTGGCGCGCGCCTGGTCGAACAGCTTCATGCGCTGCTTCTGGCCCTCCGGCGGTTCCTGGCCGTCCTTGCCGCCCGAGACGTACCATTGCGCCCACGGAATCGCGTAGCGCGAGCCCTGAGTGTGCTGGGCGAAGTAGTCACGCGGGTCGAGCATCGGGTCGAGTCCGCCGGGGCCCGGCCAGACGGCGGCATCATGGTCGTTGTTGTCGCCGCGCGTGTAGTAAAGGGCGCGCTCGATCGTGTTGACCTTGATGTCGACGCCGATTTCGGCCCAGTGGCGCTTCACCAGTTCGAGCGCATCGACCTCATCGGGATACAGCGTTGGAATCACGTCGATGGCGAAGAAGACCCTCTGCCCGTCCGGTCGCAGCCTGATGCCGTTGGCATCCTTCTTGGCGTAGCCGAGCTTGTCGAGAATGGCGTTGGCCTGGGCTGGGTCGTGGCTGGTGAACTGCTCGGACAAGCCGGCGTGATACCAGGGATGGCCGGGGCGGGGCCCAGTCTGATGCGGCTGCGACTGGCCGAGATAGACGAGGTCGATGATCTCCTTGCGGTCCATGCCCAACGAGAGCGCCTTGCGGAACTCCTTGTTGGCGAATATCTCGCGCATCTTGGCGTCCTTGTGCGTCATGTTCAGATAGATCTGAACCTGCTGCGACGAGGAGCTGATCAACTCGATCAGGCGGTAGCCGCCCTTCTGCATGTTCTGCGACAGGGTCGGCTTGTTCTGGAGCGTGTCGAGATGGCGCTCCTGGATGTCGAGGCGCCCGGAAATCGCATCCAGCATCAGCGACTCGACGTCCTGCGAGATGCTGAAGCTGAGCCTGTCGATATAGGGCAGCTGGTTACCGGCAGTGTCGACCTGCCAGAAATAGGGATTGCGTTCCATCACGACGCGCGTGGCGCCGCCGGTATAGGGCTCCTTGATGACCCAGGGGTCGAGCGTCGGCTTGTCGGCATTGCCCCAGCGCGATGGAATCTCGATATCGCCGCACTTGTTGCGGAACAGCGTTCCCCAGTCGGACAGGTTCGCCGCCTTGACCAACTCCGCCACGCCGGAATTGTATTTCGGGTGGAACTGGCTGCAGTAATGCTTGGCGAACAGCGTCGGGTGTTGTCCTAGCGGGGTCGCCATCATCTCGAGAAACAGCGCGTAGGGGCTGGCGAAGGTGAACTTGACCGTCGTCTCGTCGACCTTGGTCGCCGTGCCCGGCTTGTTGTCGATGACGATCGGCGAGGGGGCGGACTTATAGAGTTCGGTGTTCTTGGCGCAGTCCTCGATCGAGAAGACGATGTCATCTGCGGTGAAGGGCTTGCCGTCAGACCATTTCATGCCCTTGCGCAGGTAGAAGGTGAACTCGGTCGAGTCCGCGTTGACCTCCCATTTGTCGGCGACGTTCGGCAGGACCTCGGTGAAAGCAAGGTTCCAGCGCACCAAGCCCTGGTTGCCGACCATGCGCAGAATTCCGTTATGGTCGGAGGAGCCGCGCAGGCCGCGCCGGAGCGAGCCGCCGTAGCGGCCGACCTTGTCGACCTTGATTACCAGCGGGTTGGCAGAGACGCGCTCGGCCAGCGGCGGCAGCTTGCCCTCCGAGGCCAGCTTTGCGAGGGCCGGCGCCTCCTTGGCGGTTTGGGCGAAGGCGGCGTGGGGCAGCGTCGAGAGCGCGGTGGCGCCGGCAAGCCCTTTMAGCATATCGCGGCGGTCCAGTCCGCGGCGCCGGTGTGGTCCTCTTTGCGTATCCCTGCTCATGCCATCCTCCCGGATTGAGATGTTGCCGGCCTGTTGGCCGTGTAGCTGAGGGTCGAGGCGTGGTGGCGCGGCCACCTGTTCACGTCATGCCAGTCCGATCCGCACTTTCGCCGAGATGGTTGCGCCGGGGTCGAGCACGCGCATCCCAGTTCCAGAATGTCCCGCTGCCGCGAGATTGAAGGCATCAGCGACATGGCTGACCGGCTCCAGGCAGAGATAGCTGCCGCCGGCCGGGACATGGAAGACGAGGTGGTCGAGAGGAGCGCTGGCCTGGATGAGGATCCGTGTGCCGTCCCGGCGATGTATTGAGGCGCCCCCGTCCCAGCCAGAATAATAGGCCGTGGTTGCCTCGCCGCCATGAGGCGAATCGTAGTGCCGGTCGCGGCCAGTGAGCGAGTGGAGCTGCTGGCCGCAGCCATCGGCGTCCTGATCCCAAAGGGCTTCGCAGTTGAACGTGATGCGGTCGCCCTGGGACACGGCGAAATAGGGGTGAATGCCCAAGCCGACCGGCATCGGCGAGACCGCATGGCTCTCGACGTAGATCTCGTGGGTCAGGCCCGAGGGATCGAGCGCCATGCGCTGGACGGCCTCGAACGCCCAGGGCCATCCCGCCAGATCATCTTGAGGCTCGAAGCGATAGTGCAGCTCGATCTCCGCGCTCGCGTGCCGCATCACGGTCCAGGGCCGCGTCTGGCTGAAGCCGTGCAGTGCGTGCGGAGCCGCGGCCGGGTGCGGCACGAGCGCGACCCGGGTTTCGCCGAAGCGGAAGGCGGCATCGCGGACGCGATTGGAAAAGGGCACGAGCGGGTAGCTGCCCGCCTTCGGCCAATATGCGCGATCGAATCCGGCAGCGGGCATTGGCACCAGAACGTCGCTGCGCAGGCCGTTGGGTCCCTCGCGCCAGAGGGACGCTATGCGCCCACCGTCCAACGGCCGCACCGCCGCTCTCATCGGTCCCGCCGCGAGAGGGTAGACAGACGGCGAGGTCTCCGCAGAACGGAACTGTGCCGCCGTTGCGTCCGCCATTGTCACGTTTCGTCCCCAATACCTGTCGGGATGTCCCCGATCTTAAAGGGAAGGCTAGGATTGGTGCGACGCACTGTCAACGAGCATTCTTACTATGTATAAAAGTATCGACCATTTCGCAGCTGCAGCATGGAAATTTCTTACATCGTGATACTGAGCCATTGCAGGCGCTTGTACGTCTGCGTAAGCTGAGGCCCGCCGCATCAGCCCGGTTCGACAGGCCCGCCCCCGTTTCATGCGCAATCATGCCACCAGCCTCGAGCAGGATATCGTGCCGGACGAAGAGGGGCGGCGCGGCGAATCTCTCATCGAGGTGCGAGGCACCAGGCTCGTCGGCAAGGCGCTGAACCTGCTCGACCTGATCGCCTCTGCGCCTGGCGAGCACCGCGCGCAGACCCTGGCCGATGAGTTGGGCCTTCCGCGCAGCACTGTCTATCGCATCATCAATACGCTGCAGCAGCGTGGGCTGGTGCGCGTCGACGCCAGCGGGCAGGGATATTTCCCGGGCTTCAAGTTTCTCGAATACGCTCAGGCTGTCTGGCCGATCCCGGATCTGCCGATGCTCGCCATGACGGAACTCCGCTGGCTTCACGAGCTCAGCGGTGAAACCGTCTATTTCGCCGCGCCCGGCGGCGCAGACATGATCATCATCCAGAAGATCCTAAGCCTTTATCCGATCAGCACGGGCGCGCCATTGGGGAGCCTGCGGCCGCTTTACTGCTCGGGAATGGGCAAGGCGCACCTGGCGGCGCTGGCGCCGGACGAGCGGGAGGCCCTGATTGGCCGCATGAGCTTCGAGCGCGTCACGGATCGGACGATCACGGACCCTGCCCAGCTTCGCTCGCAGCTCGATGTGTTCCAACTGCGCGGCTATGCCATCGACGACGAAGAGTTCATGGAGGGTATTCGCTGCGTCAGCGCCTCCGTGCCCGGCGAGAGCGGCGTGCCGCTCGGTGCATTCACCGTGTCGGGCCCCTGTTATCGGATGACGCTGGAGCGGGTTAATCAGCTCGGACCTGAGGTCGCGGCCGCGGCCAGGCGCCTTGGCGAGGTCGTGAAGCGGCACGGAGGTATGCGCCCACGAGCCCGGCCCGATATTGCGCAGGTGCCACTGGCCTACAATGGGCGCTCATTCCTGGGAAAGTCGCCGAGTTGGGACGGGGCGACGAACTCGCTGCTTTGGTTGGACGCACTGGCGCCCGCCATCATGCGCTCTCGCGTCGAGGAACCTGCGGCGCCACCCCGGTCCGAGGTGATGGCCCAATTCACCTCGCCGGTGCTGGCCCTGAGCTCGATCGGCGAGGGGCGTTGGTTCGTGGCGACGGAAAAGGGCGCGATGACCGTCGACCGGGCCGCGCGCCTGACCGATCTGAGCCCGGCGCTTTCGCTGGAATTGCTTCCCCGCATCACCTGCGCTTGCCACGGGCCGGACGGACAAATCTGGCTCGGGGTTGGGGAAACGCCGAGTCCGCAAAGCCGCCCCGGGCTCTATCGCCTGATTGACGGGACCCCCGTACTTGAAGTGGAACTGCCGGCCACACCCACAGACATGCTGATCGACGCGCCTGGGCGCCATCTCTACGTCGCGCTCAGGGAGGCCGGCGATATCATCCGCTTCCCGATCAGGACGGGCAACAGACTCGGGAGCCTGGGGCTGGTCGCACGCGTCGATGCCCTGCACGGGCGCCCCATGGCCCTGACCCTGGAAGAGCCGGATTACCTGTGGGTCGCGCTGTGGGACGGCTGGAGCCTGGCACGCCTGCAGCGCGACGGTTCCGACATGCGGCTTTTATCCTTGCCTGTGCCGCGTCCGACCGGGCTGACCTTCGGTGGGAGGCGCGGGGACTTGCTTTACGTTACAAGCGGCCGGATCGGATTGACACCGCAGCAGATTGCCGAGGCTCCGGCATCCGGGAGCGTCTTTGCCCTCGACGGGCGGCTTCGAGCCGCCTTGCTGCGCTGAGCCGGAGAAGCATCGGAGCACCCACCTCGTTTCAAAAAAAGAGCCGGGAGAAGACGCATGGAACTGCAAGAGCCGACCGTCGTTCGTAACCTGCTGATCACGGGCGGCGCCGGCAATATTGGGCGAAAACTGCGCCAGGAACTCGGCAGCCGCTTCGCCCGCATCCGCATCCTAGACACTGTCGCCCCGGCGAGCCTCGCGACCAACGAGGAGGCCGTGCAGGTCGATATCGCCGACATCGGCGCCGTCGAGCGGGCGATGATGGGCATGGACGGGGTGATCCACATGGCGGGCGTCGTGCGCGAAGCGCCGTTCGAGTCCATTCTGCAGACAAATGTCGTCGGCACCTGGAACGTCTATGAAGCGGCACGACGTCAAGGCGTAGGCCGCGTCATATTTGGCTCGAGCAACCACGCCGTCGGCTTCTATCCCAGGCATCAGCGCATCGACGAGACGGTCCTGCCGCGACCAGACGGACGCTACGGGCTCAGCAAGTGCTGGGGGGAGGCAGTGGGCGCGCTCTATGCCGACAAGTACGGTATCCGCAGCATGCATGTGCGGATCGGCAATGCCGCCGACATTCCCGCCAGCGCCCGTACGCTCAAGATCTGGATCAGTGGGCGCGATCTTGCCCAGCTCTGCCTGATCGGGCTGGAGCATCCCGACATCCACAACACTATTGTCTACGGTGTCTCCGACAATGCCGGCGGATGGTACGACAATGCGGTCGCATATGGGCTGGGCTACCGGCCCAAGGACCGTGCCGACGACTATGCCGAGGAGGCCATGGCTGGGGAAGCCGAGCTGACCCATGAGCCGCCTGCGCTGTATTTTCAAGGTGGCGGCTTCTGCTCGCTTGAATATGCCGGTGCACCGGTTCCTCCACCCGCAGCGGGTGTCTGAGACGCCGCGCCCGTTTGACCGCGATCATTCCAACTCCCCCCGTGCAGCCGAGGCCCCCGATGCGCATCACCGATGTCCGTGTCACTCCGATCGCCTTCCGCGACCCGCCGCTCCTCAACGTCAACGGCGTGCACGAACCCTGGGCCCTGCGCAGCATCATCGAGGTCGAAACCGCGGAGGGCCATGTCGGGCTCGGGGAGAGCTATGGCGATCTGGAGACGCTGGCCAATCTCGACAAGGCGAAGGCGGGGCTAATCGGTCTCGACCCGTTCGACCTGAATGGCTTGACGCAGGTCGTCTATGCTGCGGTGGGCGATAATCCCGACCCCGGCCAAACCTTTGCACCCGCAGGCGACAAGGCCCGCGCCTCGGCGCTCTCCGCCTTCGAGGTCGCCTTCCTCGATCTGCAGGGCCAACTCACCGGCCGGCCGCTCTACGACCTGCTCGGCGGCAAGCTGCGTGACCGCGTGCCCTACAGCGCCTATCTGTTCTACAAGTTCGAACGGCACAAGGATGATCCCGGCTATCCTGCCGATGATTGGGGCGAGGCGCTCAGCCATGAACAAATGGTCGAGCAGGCGCGCCGGATGGTGGCGGAATTCGGCTTCGGCTCAATCAAGCTCAAGGCCGGCGTGTTCGAACCCGATTTCGAGATCGAGACGCTCCGGCACCTGCGCAAGGCGTTTCCGGACCACCCGCTGCGGATCGACCCCAATGGCGGCTGGTCGGTCGAGACGACGCGGCGGGTGATGCCGCAGTTGGTCGGGCTGCTCGAATATCTCGAAGACCCGACAAGGACGCTCACCGAGATGGGGCAGGTCGCGACATTCGCGCCGATGCCGCTCGCCACCAACATGGTCACGATCGCCTTCGGGCATATTCCCGAAACGATACGCCTGAATGCCGTTCAGGTCGTTCTGTCCGACCACCATTATTGGGGTGGCCTGCGCGCCACCCAGCATCTGGCCCATCTCGGCCGTGTCTTCGGCTTCGGGATCTCGATGCACTCGAATTCTCATATGGGCATCAGCCTGGCAGCGATGACTCATGTCGGCGCTACGATCCCCAACCTCGCCTATGCTTGCGACACACACTACCCGTGGCAGGTCGAGGAGGTGATTGAGGGCGGCAAGCTCCAGATCGAGAACGGCTCGCTTGCGCCGCCGGATGGACCCGGGCTCGGCGTGCGGCTGGACCGTACGGCGTTGAAGCGCCTACACCAGCAGTATCTCGATTGCGGCATTCGAGTGCGCGACGACACCAAGGAGATGCGCAAATACCAGCTGGACTTCAATTCGGCGCGCCCGCGTTTTTGAAGTGGCTCTCGGGTTCCCACGGGCGCTGAAGCCCGCAAGAGGCTTTGAATTACTGCGAGGCTTGGAGTGATCAGAGGAGTTGGAGAACCTGCGGCTGTTTTACCGCGCTCGGTCTTCAAATCGAACGCTACCTTCTGCCCTTCTGTCAGAGTCATCATGCCAGCCTCTTTCACGGCCGCGATATGTACAATCACGTCCTTGCCGCCATCCGAAGGCTGAATGAACCCGAAACCCTTCTCAGTATTGAACCATTTCACGCTTCCGGTCGCCATAGTCGCATCCCGCGAAGACTGCATCTTTTGAGCCGCCGGATGCGCGTATCCGAAGACCCGCCGGGAAGGAATTGCCCGAAAACACAAGGTTGTCGAGGCCAAACATGAAGCATGACGGCTGGCGATTACCGTCGGTCCAACAACTCAACTGTGAGTTGCTGTCGAATGACGATGTAACGCCAATATAAATCTCCGCCAATCGCGTATCGATAACACGCTGCCTCGCCGCGACTTTTCGCAAAGGCAATTGACATGCCGGAGCCCGAGAAAGTGTTGAGGCCGAGCTTGTCGTGCTGCGTGGCGTCGCGCACGGCATCGGCGATCTTCTGCGCCCCGCGATACGAACGGTGTAGGCAGCGCCGCAACCAACCGCTGGCCTGCCACTGACTCAGATTCAGTTTCGCCAATCTGCAACCGATCACTGGCAGAGAACTCGGCAAGGTGGTTGGCATGGAGATGAGCCGCGACACCGATGCGAGCGCTGAAGCGCGCCCGGCGTCAGCTCAGCCGGGCCGAGCTGCCCGCGCGATCGAGACAAGCTATCCGCGAAGACAGCAGAGAATCGGCCTTAGGAAACCATTTGGAGGGATGGCTCGGCATTGTTCAACATGTAGCCGCGTCCCCAAACCGTCTCGATGTAGTTCGCTCCGCCCGATGCATCTGCGATTTTCCGTCTCACCTTGCAGATGAAGACGTCCACGATCTTGAGCTCGGGCTCGTCCATCCCACCGTAAAGGTGATTGAGGATCATTTCCTTTGACAGGGTGAACCCACGGCGGCTCGCCAAGAACGCAACCATCTCATATTCCTTGCCAGTCAAACGAACGGGCTTCCCGGCGACGTCAACCGTTTTTGAATCCAGATCGATGCAGAGGTCTCCGACCCGGACCGTGCGGTTTTCGGTCCCGTTGCAGCGACGCTCCAAAGTCCGCAGGCGTGCAAGAAATTCGTCTCGGTGGAATGGCTTTGTCAGGTAGTCATCCGCCCCTGCAATCAGCGAACGGACCTTCTGTTGAACCTCATTGATACCCGAGAGGATCATCAGAGGAGTGTTGATGGATGATGCTCGGAGTTTCGTGAGCACCTGAATTCCTGGCATGTCTGGTAAACCGAGATCCAGAATTATCAGGTCAAACGGCGCCGCCTGAGCGAGGGCGAAGCCATCGGCTCCATAGGCTGTCTTGGTGACTTCGATGTTCTCCAGCTTGAGAAACATCTCGATGCTCTGCGCGATCGATGCGTCGTCCTCAATTAATAAAACGCGCATGGTAAACTCCGATTCGCAGCGGATAATTTGGCGAGGATGGCCGAAGTTTGGTTAATAATTCAAGATTTTTTCGAGGGTAGTTTCAAAATCCGTGGCGTATTCGCAAAAATCTGCAGGTATTCGCGGAGGGCTTGGATCAGTTGGCGCGCTGAGGGCGCGCTTTGAAATCGGCGATTAGCTCCGCCAGCTCCGTCAAGCGACGCAGTTCCAGGCCGTTATCTGAAGCCTCGGCGCGGATTGCAAAGATCGCTTCGCCAGTAGCCCGAACCAACGGAGCGAATTCGGGCATCATAAAACTTATTAGCATCGTCTTGAGCGTCTCTTCTGCGTCGCCGTAGCGACTGAGATACAGCTGAACACCCTCAGTGGTCTCTTCTATTGAGGCGCCGAGCAGTTGCCCATAGGCATCCGCAGCCGCCCAAATAGCAGCGTGGAATGCCGATTTGTTCTCGACCATGCGGTCAGCGCCGCCACCAAGTTTGGCGCTAATCGAAGCTGCCGTGGTGATCATGTCGAGGAAGTCTTCCAGGCGAGTAGCGACTATGCCTGGCTTCGAAGTTCGCAGCTTTCGGGAGAACATGTTGAACACAGGTACTTCTGTCGCAGACGGCTACGAAACGCATAGATTCTGTAGCTTCGCTAACACACCGCCGCGAATTGCCGCTTGTTCTTTGCAGTCATTGATTTGTTATTGCGAGCCAATTGCTACAAAAAGGCGATAATGGCACACCAAAACCCGCTGAGCGAAGCAGTAATTCAGAGGGCAAACCCAAGGTTAAAGCAACCTCAGAGGTGTCGGCTAAATCCGCTCCCAACGCCCAGATAAACGTCAGAAAAAGTGATTGATGCTGACGCTTTGCAAAAGGTGAGGGGTGCTTTACGCTTTGTGGGGTTGTCACAATAAAGCGATAGGAACAAAAATGGCGAATGGAACGGTCAAGTGGTACAACGAAACCAAAGGTTATGGATTCATCGCTCCAGACACAGGTGGTAAAGACGTCTTCGTCCATGCGACTGCCTTGGAGCGCGCTGGTCTTCGGGGTTTAGCTGAAGGTCAGAAGGTCACCTATGATTTGGAGGCCGACCGTCGCAGTGGCAAAGAGTCTGCGGCTAACCTTAAAGTTTGAAAATTAAAAGCCGCCCGATGTTTTCCGCCGAGCGGCTTTTGATTGATGGCACATTCCGATTTCGACTGCTGTCAGGCAGCCCGTGAGCGCTTCCGCCTTTGCTGACCAAGCCCCATCTTCTTGGCAAGTTGCGATCGAGCCTTGGCGTACCTGCGAAGCATCTGGACCGGCGACAGGGATAACCGTAGACAACGGTAATCCCTGCAAGCCCAATTCGGGCAATGAAAGTATCGAGCGACATCTAAAGCAATGAAGCCGCCCAAGAAGCCTTTCATCGTTGAATTTAAACAAACACGCCGCGTCCAAAGAAAGCCGCACCCATCTATTTGGGGTACCCTAGATCTGAAGGTCTCCGCGAACGAACAAGAGCCCGGATCGCAGCAGATCGATCCGCAGCGATTACCCAAGCCGGCCACCCCGGACTCGCTTGAACCTGCGAAGGCTCAGCGGATCCTGCCCGCGCTCGCAAAAGCTCCCGCCCCGGAACTGATGGAAATGCCGTCGATCGAGAGATCGACACCGAAGCGTGACGATCCAGAAGATTTCGTTCAGGCACCTGCGGCATCGAACGCGCTCACCGCGGACCCGGGGGGAGTATCGTCCGAAGTTCCAAAGGTGCGCCGGCGCTACGGGAATAGCGGGGCTCTGCCTGCGGGGGAGCGTTGGAAGCGGCGGCTACCGCCTATCTTGCGACAGACTAAGTCTGTCACTTGAATGGATCTTGGTCAGCGTCACGAGCAACTCCGGGGCATCCCAGGCAGTTCACAGCCAACGTCGCCGTTTTCTTACAGGCAAATTCCAACTCAACGATCTTATCGTGGGCGTCCGCCACCGCCGCCGAGCGGCCAAGGAGACGCGCAGTGGCAGGCCACCAGATGCCCTTCGCCGACCGGTCGCGCCTCTGGCACCTCCGTCCTGCAGCGGGGTTCGGCAATCGGGCAGCGCGGATGGAAGCGACATCCCTTGGGGATCGCGGCGGGACTCGGTGGATCGCCCGGCAGCAGGATCCGGTCCCGGACTTTTGCCGGGTGCGAAATCGGCACGGCCGAGAGGAGGGCGTGGCTATAGGGGTGCTGGGGGGCCGAGAAGAAGGTGCTCTTCGGCGCGATCTCGACGATCTGCCCTAGATACATCACGGCTACGCGGCTCGCCATGTGCTTTACGCTCGCCATGTCATGCGAGATGAAGAGATAGGCGGTGCCTTGCTCGTCCTGGAGATCCTGCAGCAGGTTGATGACCTGCGAACGCACGGAGACGTCGAGAGCGGAGACCGGTTCATCGGCGACGATGAGCTTCGGCCRCATCGCGAAGGCGCGGATGATGCCCAGGCGCTGGCGTTGCCCGCCGGAAAACTGGCGGGGCCATTGGCCGATATGGCGGGCACTGAGGCCGACGGCTTCAAGCAATCGCACCGCAGCGCTGGTTCGCTCGCCCCGCTGCGAAACGAGGCCATGCACTGCCAGCGGCTCCGTCACGATCGATCCCGCCCGCATGCGCGGGTCCAGTGACGAGAACGGATCCTGGAAGATGAATTGCAAATCGCGGCGGATGGCCTTCATGCGGGGCTGCGACAAGCCGGCGATGTCCTGCCCCTCGAACAGGATGCGCCCGCCGGTAGGATCGGTCAGGCGTAGGACAAGCCGCGCCAGCGTGGATTTTCCGCAGCCGGATTCGCCCACAAGGGCCAGCGTCTCGCCGGGATGGAGATCAAGGGACACCCCGTCGACGGCCCGAATGCCCCCAGGAGCCCGGCCGAAGGTCTTCTGCAAGTCCTCGAGCCGCAGGAGAGGTTCGCTCATGGTGCCGCGCCCGCGCTCATCGCTGCCGCTTGTGGCGTCTCCTGCGGCTGGTTCTGCCGCGCCCAGCACGCGGCGAGGTGACCATCCTCGATTTGCTCCAGCGGCGGCACCAATCTGGCACAGGGGGCGAAACATTCGGGACAGCGCGGGTGAAAGGCGCAACCCAACGGCATCTCGGTCAGATGTGGCACAGCTCCGCCAACCGTAGGCAGCCGCCGCATGGACTGCGTCTCCAGCGAAGGCGTCGCGGCCAGCAGACCGATGGAGTAGGGGTGCCTGGGGGCATCGAACAGGCGAAGGGCCGTCGCCTCCTCGACGACCCGGCCGCCATACATGACGGCGACCCGGTCGGTCAGTTCGGCCACCACGCCGAAATCATGGGTGATGATGACCACGGCAAGATTCAGTTCCTGGCGCAGCCGTCGCAGCAGGTCGAGCACTTGCGCCTGGATGGTGACGTCCAGCGCGGTCGTCGGCTCGTCGGCGATCAGGACCTGCGGATCGCAGGAGAGTGCCATCGCGATCATGACGCGCTGGCGCATGCCACCGGACAATTCGTGCGGATAGGCGGCGGCGCGCTTGTCGGGCGCAGGAATGCCGACGAGGCTCAGAAGCTCGATGCTGCGGGCGCGTGCAACTGCGCGGGAGAGACCGAGATGCCGCCGCAGCGGCCCGCCGATCTGCTCGCCCACGGTCATGATCGGGTTGAGCGCCGTCATCGGCTCCTGGAAGATCATGCCGATGCGGCGACCGCGGATCGCATCGAGTGACTGGCGCGGCAGGGTCAGGAGATCCTGCCCATCGAACATGACGCGGCCGGCCGTGACGGTGGCGGCTTCCGGCAGCAGGCCAAGCGCTGCCAGCGCGGTCAGGCTTTTGCCGGAGCCGGATTCACCGACGAGGCCGAGGCACTCGCCAGCGTGCAGATCGAGATCGACGCCGCGGAGCGCCTGAACCGGGCCGTTTTTCGCGCCGAAGGAGACCTGGAGGTCGCGGATGGAGAGCAGCGGCGTCATCGCCCGGTCACCCGGTCGGGATCGAGGCGGTCGCGCAAGCGGTCTCCGAGGATGTTGAAGGCCAGGACCGTCAGCGTGATCGCGAGCCCCGCAAATATGGCCGGTAGTGGCGAGCCGAAGATGTCGGCAACACCCTCGCGCACCATGTTCCCCCATGACGGGGCCGGAGCCTGGGCACCGAGCCCGATAAAGCTGAGCGATGCCTCGAGGCGGATCGCCGAGCCGATCCAGATCGTCAGCATGACGATGAGGGGGCCAGCGATGTTGGGCAGGACATGCATTCCAATGGTGCCGAACTTGCCGCGCCCCATGGCGATCGATGCGTCGACATAGGCCTCCCGCTTGACCGACAGAGCCGAGGCCCGCGAGAGGCGGATGAATGACGGTACGAGTGCTGCCGCGATGGCGATCGACAGGTTCTGCACGCCGGGGCCGAGCAAGGCGACGATCAGCACGCCGAGCAGAAGCGGATCGAACGACATCATCATGTCGGTGAGGCGGGTGACGATCGCCTCGGCCCAGCCGCCGAAGAAGGCCGACGCCGTGCCCAGGCTGATGCCGACAAGGGCGGCGAGCATCGGCGCGGCCACCCCGATCGTAATCGACAGGCGCGCTCCCTCGATCAGGCGAGAGAAGATATCGCGGCCATATTCGTCGGCACCCAACCAATGCACGGCGGAGAGACCCTGATCGGCCGCGGCGAAGTCCTGCAGCAGCGGGTCATGCGTCTGGAGCCAGGGGGCGAACACGACGACGACCAGGAGCAGGAGCAGGATGGCGGCGGCGATGGCCAGGAAGACGCGATCGAGCATGTCAGGCTCCCTTCACGCGGGGGTCGATGACCACGTAGAGCAGGTCGGTTGCAAGGTTCACCAGCACGACGAGGACCGAGAGAAGCACGAGGCCTCCCTGGATCAGGCTGTAGTCGCGGGCGGTCACCGCGCCGACGAGCAGTTGCCCGACGCCCGGCCGGTTGAAGACGAGTTCGATCGCAATGGTGCCGCCGAGCGTGGCGACGATCATGAGTGAGAGCTGCGTCGTGATCGGGATCAGCGCGTTGCGCACGATGTGCTTCCAGACCACGACCCGCTCCGGCGTGCCGAGCGCGCGAGCCGTGCGGACATAGTCGCGGCCCGAGACGTCGAGGACGGCCGTGCGGGTGAGGCGCATCAGGCCGCAGCCCTTCAGCAGTCCGAGCGTCATCGCGGGAAGGACGAGGTAGCGCAGGTCGAAGGGCGTGTCGCCACCGCCGAGCAGCGGAAACCAGCCGAGCTTCAGCCCGAACACGATGAGCAGGATGAGGCCGAGATAGAAATCCGGAAGGGCCGAGCCGAACAGCGAGACGAGCCGGCTCGAATGATCGACGCCGCCACTCGGGCGCATCGCCGAGGCGACGCCCACGGGCACGCCGATCAGGATGCCGACCACGGTCGAGGCGAGCGTCAGCATGATCGTATAGGGCAGGTGCCGCAGCATCGTCGCGGTGACGTCGACCCCGTTGACGAGCGAGCGGCCGAGATCGAGATGCAGGAGCCCCCAGAGGAAGCGGCCATATTGGACGAGGAGCGGCTGGTCGAGCCCGAGTGTCCTGCGGACATTCTCGATCGTCTGGGCATTGGCGCGGTCGCCGAGCATGGCGATGACGGGATCGCCCGGCAGGAGCCGCATGGCGAAGAAGACGAAGGAGAAGACCAGGAAGGCGGTCAGAATTGCATCGGCCAGTCGCTTGAGAACGAACCGCCCCATCGTCTCGCAAACCTTTCAGGGCATGGCCGGTGGCATGAAGCCACCGGCGCCTGGCGCTCGATCATCTGACCGAATGTCGTATCCGCCCAGTGATCCAACCTCTTGTGTTTGCATCGGCTGTCCCGAAAAACCGCTCTCCAGGTTTCAGGCCGATGCCCTAGCGGGCTACGCGCCGCGCCGTGGCGTATTCGTATTGGCCAAAGCCGCTGAGCGGCTTGTAGCCGAGGTCGACATGGCCCTGGATCGCGCTGACCAGGGGTTGGGTCTGCAGCGGCAGCACCGGCATGTCGCGCAGGATCTGGAGTTGGGCCTCCTTGAGCAGCGCCAGCTGCCGGTCGACATCGGTCGACCCGACGGCCTCGTCGACGAGCTTGTCGACGCTGCCGCCGATCTCGCCGTAATGCGAGAAATTGCGCAACGATGCCGGCTTGCCGACCGCCGCGGCCGAATGCAGGAACTCGTTGATCACGGCGGGCGCCGTCGGCGCGATCGCCGTCGACAGCATGTCGATCGTGCCTTCGTCCTTTCGGATGGCGGCGTGATAGCTCGCATGGTCCATGATCTTGAGCTTCACGTCGATGCCGACCTTGCGCAGCATGTCCTGCACCATCAGCATGTTCTGCTTGTAGTCGGAGCGCTCGCTCGACAAGGCCTCGATGCTGAAGCCGTTGGGGTGGCCGGCCTCCGCCAGCAGGGCCTTGGCCTTGATCGGATCGTAATCGTAGCGAAGCTCGGCGGGGATATCGGCTGTCTTCAGGGCGCCGTAGAACTCTTCCGGGACGATCGTGGGCAGCGGGCCGTGGACCACGCCGAACACAGATTTCCAGACCTTGCGATCGACTGCATAGGCGATGGCCTGGCGCACGCGCACGTCGTCGAGCGGCTTGATCTTCATGTTGAAGTGGAGGAATTGCAGGCTCCCGGGCTGCATGATGCTGATCTGGGCATCGCTCCGGGCCTTCTGGATCTGATCAACCCAACGCGGTTCGCGCGGGCCGCTGGTCTGGTCGATCTCCTTGCCGATGAAAGCGATTGTCGCGGCATTGTCGGCCGGGATGTAGCGGAAGCGCAGGGTCGCGGTCGGCGGTGCGCCGCGGAAATGATCCTTGTTCGACTTGAGGACGATCGATTCCTGCGGCCGGTACTCGGCGAATTCGAACGGCCCGCTGCCGATCGGCGCGCGGCCGAATTCGGCTCCAAGCTTTTCGACGGCTTTGCGCGGCACGATGTAGCGGCCGAAACCGGGCGTCAGGGCCGAGGCGTGAAAGAACGCGTTCGGTGCCTTGAGGACGA
This sequence comes from Allobosea sp. 05T433, assembly GCF_056396065.1. Taxonomy (NCBI): domain Bacteria; kingdom Pseudomonadati; phylum Pseudomonadota; class Alphaproteobacteria; order Hyphomicrobiales; family Alloboseaceae; genus Allobosea; species Allobosea sp. 05T433. The sequence continues at coordinate 29,415 of NZ_JBFTKS010000035.1, forward strand.
AACGGACCGTCAGCGGATCGACGACCTCGATTGTGTCAATGTCCTTGAAGCTGGCGCCGTGCACGCCGCCGAGCTTGGGGTCGAGTTGGCGTTCATAGGAGAACTTCACGTCATCGGCAGAGACCTCGCCATAGCCCTGGTGCCATTTCACGCCGGGCTTGAGATAGAAGGTCCAGACCTTCTTGTCGGGCGACACCTCCCATCGTTCCGCGAGCTCCGGCTGAAGCGCCGCCAGCTCGATGTCCATGGTGCCGCGCTTGGTATTGACCAGCGAGTTGAAGACCTGGAGCACGATCGTCTCGTCGTCGCCCGTCTTGGTCAGGGCGGGGTCGATCGAACCGAGGTCACGCGCCTGGAGCCGCAGCGTTAGCGTGTCGCTCGCGCCCTGCGCGAAGGACACGCTGCTGGACGATATTGCGCCGAGGCCGGCCATGCTCAGGGCGCTCGCGACGACTGAGCGTCGTGTGATGCGTGTCATGATTTCCTCCTGTGGGAATGGCGCGCTCTTTCGGCCGCGCTCATTCGAAGACGCTGTGGCTGACCTTGTGCTTCTCGATGAAATCCCAGTCATAGGTGACGCCGAGGCCTGGACCGTCGGGCACGACGAAGCAGCCGTCTGAGGCGACCGCGTCGAGCTTGTCGGAATATCCGTCGGTATAGAACGTGCCGACAGCCTGGCCGCGCGACGGCCCGACCATGGCCAATTCATAGAAGTTCGTGTTTCGGATGGCGGCCATGGCGTGGCGATGTGCCGGACCATTGCCGTGGAGCTCGACATCGAGGCCCAGCGCCTCGGCGAAATGGGCGATCTTCATCGTGCCGGTGATGCCGATATCGAGATCGGGATCGGCCCGCACGAAGTMGGTGCCGTCGGCGAGAGTGAGTGTCGCCATGGCTTCCAGCCCGCGCACGTGCTCGCCAAGCAGGATCGGCGTCTTGATCAGTTCGCGCAGGCGACGATGGGCGTGGGCAGCAAGCCCGCCGTCACTATAGGGATCCTCGTACCAGAAGAAGCCGGCCTCATCGCAGGCACGGCCACAGGCGAGGGCGTCGGCGAAGGTCTTCAGGTGACAGGCTGAATCGTGCATCAGCTTCATGCGCCCGCCGACGCGCCGACCGAGAAGCCGGATCGCGGCGGCATCACGCCGCCAACCGCCATCGGTCCAGCCGTGCATCTTGAAGGCGCGATACCCCAGGCCGTGGCATTCCTCGGCGAATTCGGCGAAGGCCTCGGGCGTGGCCAGACCACCGCCATCGCCACCAAACCAGGTCGATGCGTAAGCCGGCAGGCGCTTGCCGCGATGGCCGCCGAGCAGATCGCTGACCGAATGGCCGGTGCGCTTGCCGGCGAGGTCCCAGAGGGCGTTGTCGATCTGGCAGCCGCCGATCCGGTCTTCCTTGCGCAACCAGCGGCGAATGTCTTCGTAGATCGTCTCACGGGCATAGCAGTCCCGCCCGATGATCCATTTGGCGATGAAATGGGTCTGCGGGGCGGTGTCCGTACGCCCGCCGACATATTCGCCGCGCGCGCCGTCCTGGGTTTCGATGCGGACCGCGATGCGTTTGCGTGTCGTTCGCACGCCTGGCATGTCGATGCCGCTCGGGCTGACATCGAAGGCGACGTTCTCCATGTCCTGCGCGAACAGAATGACGTCGATCCGGCGGATCCGCGTGGCCGCCGAACCGAGGACGTCGCGGGCGGCGCTTGCCGTGTCTTCTACGCTCAGCATGGCGCCCTCACTCGATCACGACATGCGATTTGGCATTGCGGGTGATGTAGTCCCAGTCGTAGCTCACCCCCAGACCGGGCCCTCCGGGCACCGGAAAGCATCCATCAGCACCGACGCTGTCGAGATCGTCGGAATAGCCGCAGGTGTAGACCGGCGCATTGAAATTGCCTCGGGACGGCCCGACCATCGACAGTTCGTAGAAATTGGTGTTGCGGATCGCCGCCATGCAGTGCCGGTGGGCGGGTCCTGGCGCATGCAACTCGACATCGAGGCCGAGCGCCTCGGCAAAATGCGCGATCTTCATCGTTCCGGTGATACCGATGTCGAAATCGGGGTCGGCGCGCACGAAATCGGTGCCGTCGGCGATTGTCAGCGTCGCCATGGATTCCAACCCCCGCACATGCTCTCCGAGCAGGAGAGGCGTCTTCAGCATCTCGCGCAGCCGCCGGTGGGCGTGGGCGGCAAGACCACCGTCGCTATAGGGATCCTCGTACCAGAAGAAATTGGCGTCATCGCAGGCCCGGCCGACTTCGAGCGCGTCGGCAAAGCTGCGCAGATGGCAGGCAGCGTCATGCATCAGCGCCATCCTGTCGCCGATGCGCTGGCCAAGCAGACGCACGGCCGCGGCATCGCGCGTCGGGCTGCCGTCGGTCCAGCCATGCATTTTGAATCCGCGGTAGCCGAGCTCGTAACATTCCTCGGCGAAGTCGGCGAAGGCTTCGGGCGTCGTGAGGCCGCCACCCTCGCCGCCGAACCAGGTCGAGGCGTAGGCGGGGAGGCGGGTCTTGCCGCCGCCGAGCATTTGGCTGACCGACAGGCCCAGTCGATGGCCCGCCAGATCCCACATCGCGATGTCGATCACGCCAGCGCCCATGCGGTCTTCCTTGCGGAGCTGGCGGCGGACACGCTCATAGGCCCGTTCGCGGGCGAAGACGTCGAGGCCGAGCACAGCGCGGGCGCAGGCCGCGGCCTGGGCCAGCGAGTTCGCCTGGCCGCCGACATAGGCGCCCCGCGCGCCGTCCCGCGTTTCCATTCGCACTGCGAGGCGAGTGCGCGCGGACTTCGCGCCGGTCACGTCGATGCCGCCGGGTCCGACTCCGACCATCGGATAACTGAATATCCAAATTTCGACACGGACGATTTCGCTCGCGCGAGGACCTGGTTCGGCTCCGTCTTGCGTCTTGTCCAGTAGCCGCACGTCCATGGTGCTCGCTTCCAATCCCTTGGCACGGCCGGTTGTGACCCAGGGTCCGGGTCGCGAGGCCCAGGCTGGCTGGACATCTTCGGCTTCGTCGGATTATATAATATCTATAACTTCGCAGAAGGCGGTGAATGTCAAGACGTCCGAATGAGGCTGATTGCGTCGCACGGGTTGCATCAACCCGCATTGCGTTTCACGAACGGGCGGCGATCAGGCGGGCGGTGGAATCGACGATGAGAGCGCCGAGATGACGGACGCACCGGCCCCCGCCAGCCGAATCGTGCCCTTCATGCAGGCGACGACGTATCAGCGGCTGCGCGAGGCCATCCGCGCCGACATCGTTGCCGGGACCTTCGCGCCGTCTGAACATTTGAAAATGGCGGCGCTGGTGCAGCGCTACGGGACGAGCCCCGCGCCGATCCGCGAGGCGCTTGGGCAGCTCGAAGGCGAGGGCTGGATTGAAATTCTACCGAACCGGGGCGCGCGGGTTCGTTCGATCGAACGGGCCTTCATCCGCGAATTATTCGAGATCCGCCTTGCTCTTGAACCGCCTCTGGCCGGCTACAGCGCGGCGGTTGCAACCGTTAGCGACATCAACGCACTCTGGGCTATCCATAAGGATTATGCCGCCGCGATCGGCCAGGGCAATTCGGCGGCGATCTCTTCGACCAATGGCGCTTTCCACACCAGCATCCTGTCGATCCGCCCGAACCGATCCGCGCTGGTTCTGCTCGATCAGCACAATGCATTCGTTGGAGCGACGCGACGCCGCTTCGGCTTCCCCGACCACCGCCTTGCCGCAATGGTGCCCGAGCACGAGGCGATCATCGAGGCCTGCGCGCGCAACGATGCGACTGCCGTGCGTCGGCTGATGCGTGCGCATATTCAACGCTCGATCGACGAGTTGATCCCGCGGCTGCCGGGCAACGACCCGGATCATCTCGAGAGTTGAACAGTTCTGACAGGTGCGAGCGGTGGCTTTTACTATCAACCGACCGTGCTGAGTGGGGTTCCGGTGGATGCAGCCATTTGAAACGACGGTTCTTCGGTCGCACTGCGCCGATCTCTACGTTCCAGCCAAGTAGGAGGCGACCCGCCTGGCCAACGACACCGAGAACGGGCCGATTTTAATGTCTGAACACGCGACCTCTCCAACGGGTTGCGGGGCGCGGGCAAACTGGAAAGCGTCATGGGCGGCACCGATCGACGGCCTAGGGTGGATCTATCGGCTCCGTTCGACGCTACCAAGCAGAGTGGGTTCGCGCAACGCCATCCTCGTATTCAGTGAGACTAAATAGGTCGCAGTGAGCTGATGAGCGCCCTGCGATAATCAGGTGGGTCTAACGTACCAAGGGGGGGCATAATGAAGATTGCCAAGGTAGAGACGTTCCAGGTTGATTGGGGTGCGTCTGCAAAAGGGGCGCGAAGCGCGTTCGTCCGGATCGAGACTGAGGATGGTCAATACGGCCTGGGTGAAGCCTCGCCCATGCAAGGCGGCCTGGCTTCGCTAGTCATCATCGCCAACGACATGGCGCCGGCCCTGATCGGGAAGGATGCTCTCGATCATGCCGTCCTGCTGGACACTTTGTTCCACAAGTGCATCAAACTTGGGCCGGAAGGGGCCACAACGGCCGCGCTCGCAGCGCTCGACATCGCGCTCTGGGATCTCAAAGGAAAGCTGCTCGGCCAGCCTGTCTACAAGCTACTCGGCGGGGCCTGGCGCACGGCTCTACCCTGCTATGCCTCCGTTGGGGGCAATGCCTGGCGCACGGTTGATCAGGTTGTCGAAGTCGTCATGCGGCGGGTGGAGAAGGAGCGGCCCGCGGCGGTGAAGATCCGCTGGGACGGCGACCGGACCAGGCAGGACGTCGATATTCCCGGCGACATTGCCAAGGCCAAGGCTGTCCGCAAGGCGCTGGGCGATCAGTTCGTGCTCGGGTTCGACGCTAATAACGGCTATTCGGTCGGCGGCGCGATGCGGGTCGGCCGGGCGCTCGAAGACCTTGGCTACACGTGGTTCGAAGAGCCCGTGCAGCACTACCATGTCGCTGCCATGGGCGAGGTCGCCCAGCGCCTCGACATCACCGTTTCCGCCGGCGAGCAGACCTATACGCTTCAGGGGCTCAAGGACCTGATCAATGCCGGCGTGCGCATGGTGCAGCCTGACATCGTCAAGATGGGAGGCATCACCGGGCTGATGCAATGCGCCGCCGTCGCCTATGCTCACGGCGTCGAGCTCGTCCCGCACCAGACCCAGCCTTCCGTCGGCCACCTCGCCAATATTCATGTGCTGTCGACCATCATGCATCTCAGCAAACCGGTCGAATTGGCGGATAACTGGGAGCGGGCCGGATCGCTCTTCAAGAAGAACCCGTCCGAGCCCATCGATGGCCGCTTCGAATTGCCGACGGCCCCGGGGCTCGGAATGGAATTCGACGAGGCCGAGATGAAAAAGCGGAGCATTCCCATCAGCGCCTGACGTCAGAACAAGACAAAAAGGGAGGAAAAAATAATGAAACTAACCAGAAGAACGTTTCTCGGTCACGCCTCGACGATTGCAGCGGCTGCGGCGCTGGGGGCTCCCATCGCTCATGCAAAGGACGAGGCGATCTCGATCGCCCTGGCGGCGCGTTCGCCCACGAGCATCAATCCGCAGCAGCCCGGGATGACCGGGGGCGACAACTGGGCGATTCACCAGGTGTTCGATACCCTCGTGAAATCAGACGAAGGGACGTTTGCAATCCGGCCCGAGGACTTCCGCCCCAGTCTCGCCGAGAGCTGGGAAAGCTCGGAGGATGCCAAGACGTGGACATACAAGCTGCGCCGAGGGGTGAAGTTCCACAAGGGCTACGGTGAAATGACGGCTGACGATGTCGTCTTCACCTTCGCCCGGCATCTTGATCCGAAGATCGTGACCAACCAGAAGCCGCTCTACTCCAATGTCGAGGCGGTCAAGGCGCTCGATCCCCACACCGTCCAGTTTACCCTCAAACGGCCCGATCCGCTGTTCAACGGCAGCGTCGTGACCACCCTCGCGGCCTCGATCCTCTGCCGGAAGGCCTTCGAGGAGAAGGGCAAGGACTTCGCCATGAGTCCGGTCGGGACGGGCCCATACCAGGTGGAAAGCGTCAGCCCCAGCGACGGGATCCAACTGGCTGCCTTCCCAGATCACTTCGCTGGACCGGCGGTTACCAAGACGATCCATGTCCGCTTCATTGCCGACACGACGGCGCGAACCCTCGCCTTCGCCTCAGGCCAGGTCGACATGATCGAAGGCGTCCGCTCTCCCGGCTGGCTCCCATCGATGCGCCAGCGCTCGGCCAGCACGATCTTCGACGCCACGGCGCCCGGCAGCTTCAACCTGCTCCACCTGAACCTGACGCGGCCGCCGCTGAACGATATCCGCGTGCGGCAGGCGATCCGCTACGCCATCAACAGCGACCAGATCGCAACGGCATTTGCCGGTCTTGCGGTCCCGATGGTCGGGGTCATCGCTCCGCAATTCGCCGGAGCGGTCAAGAAAGCGGATTTGCCGCCCGAGCTGCAATACAACTACGATCCCAAGAAAGCCAAGGCGCTGCTGGCAGAGGCGGGGCACCCGAACGGCGTGACCATTCCCTGCTTCACCAGCCAGCGTGAGGATTATGCGGCGATCATGCTGATGCTCCAGGAGCAGCTGCGCGCCGTCGGCATCAACCTCGATCTCAAGATCATCGACCATGCGACCATGCATTCCGAGAACCGCAAGGACCGGAATTCGATCGCCCTGTACTCGTCCAGCTACCCGCCGGTGCCGACGCAGCCCTTCCTGCAGCTGCTGTCGGCCGAAGCGGACGTCAAGGCCGATGGCACCGGAGCGGAAAACTACAGCCACTACGGCGTCGCCATTCCCGGCATCGACGCACTCATCGAAAAGGCTCAGGACGAGCCCGATTTCAACAAGCGCATCGCGCTCATCCAGGACATCGAGAAGCAGGTCCTGCGTGATCTGCCGCTCCTTGGGATTATCACGCTCTCCTATGTCATCGCGCGCAATCCGCGTGTGAACATCGGATTCCCGGTCAAGTCTGGCTACGCCTATTGGCGTTTGAACAAGGCCACGCGCGTCTAAAGGGGCAGACCATGCTGCGCGTCATCGGAGCGAGACTGCTCGATGCCGTGCCGACGGTCCTGCTGGTGCTGACGCTCGTGTTCATCGCGCTGCGCCTGCTCCCTGGGGACCCGGCACTCGTCGCCCTCGGCGACTATGCGACCGCGGAACAGCTTGCGCTGTTTCGCGAGCAAATGGGGCTGAATGCGCCCCTCTGGCAGCAATATTTCACCTTCATCTGGGACATGCTGACGCTCGATTTCGGGCAGTCCCTGATCGATCGAACGCCGGTCCTCCGGCTGCTGGCCGATAATCTGCCCTACACGATCGAGCTGACGCTTGTCGCGACGGGGATGGGGCTGCTCGTCGGGATTCCGCTCGGGGTGGTCGCGGCCGTCAACCGCAACAAGCTCCCAGACGCCGGCGTTCGCGTGTTCTCCCTCATCGGCTACGCGATCCCCGACTTCTATCTCGGGGCGCTCCTGCTGATCGTGTTTGCCCTGACCCTCGGCTGGTTCCCGATCAATGGCGGGGGCACCGGATTTTTCGACCGCATGTACCACGTGTTCCTGCCGGCGGTGACACTCGCCATGGTCAAGACGGCCTTCCTCGGCCGGTTGACACGGACCTCCCTGCTCGAGGTCCTTGGCAAGGACTATATCCGCACGGCACGGGCGAAAGGCGCACGGGAGAACCGCGTCATCTATCGGCACGGGCTGCGCAACGCCTTGCTGCCGATCACGACCGGGCTGGGGCTCAGTCTTCTGGCAACGCTGTCTGGGTCGGTCGCGATCGAGCTGGTCTTCAACCGGCCAGGCATCGGGGAAGTCCTGATCAGCGCAATCGCCAAGCGGGACTATCCAGTCATCCAGGCGGGCGTCGTGGTGTTCGCCTTCTTTGTTGTTCTGATCAACCTGCTGGTCGACCTCGCCTACATCGTGGTCGATCCCAGAATTCGGGTGAAGTGATGACGCTTGCCACGGAACAAACCCATGTTCTCGCGCCGGAAGAGCCACGCTTCGGATTGCTGCGCCGCATCATCCTGGGCCAGCCCTCCACGATCCTGGCGACGATCATCATCGCGGTCTTCCTTGCCATCGCCGTTCTTGCGCCCGCGATTGCACCTTATGACCCGCTGGCGCAGAGCTATCTCGCGATCAACGCATACCCGTCGGCCGAACACTGGCTCGGCACGGACCAGTTCGGACGAGACGTGCTGTCGCGCCTGATCTTCGGATCACGCAATTCGCTGATCTTCGGTCTGATCTCTCCGACGCTGGCGGCGATCTTCGGCACGGCGCTTGGCGTTGCGGCCGGGTATTTCGGCGGAATCATCGATCGTCTGGTGACGAGGATCATCGACCTCCTGCTGGCTTTCCCGGAGCTGCTGCTCGCCATCATGATCGCAGCCGTGCTCGGCGGCGGCTTCTGGAACGTCGTGGCGGTGATAACCATCGCGTTCGTTCCGGGCTTTGCCCGCGTGGCGCGGGCCTCGACGCTCGCGGTCAAGCAGGAACCCTATGTGGAAGCCGCCATCGCCGCGGGTGTCACCACGCCCATGATCATCGTCCGGCATGTGCTCCCGAATATCTCGGCGCCCATCGTGGTGCTGATGACGCTGTGGGTCGCATCGGCCATTCGGCTCGAGGCCTCCCTCAGCTTCCTCGGGATCGGCACCCAGCCACCCAATCCGAGCTGGGGCAACATCATCCGCGACGGCCTGGGCAACATCTTTGGCTCCCCCTGGCCGATCATCGGAGCGGGCTTTGCCATCACGATGGTCGTCCTGGCCTTCAACCTGATCGGAGATGGGGTCCGCGACGTGCTCGATCCGGAGACCGCTCAATGACGCCACCTCTTCTGAAAGTGGAGAATCTGGCGGTCGAATTCGGGCCGAAGACCAATCCCATCCGTGCCGTCAATGGCGTGAGTTTCGAGATCGAGGCCGGCGGCGCCGTTGGCATCGTMGGCGAGTCCGGGTCGGGGAAGTCGATCACGTCGCTGTCGATCCTGCGGCTGATCCCCGAGCCGCCGGGCCGGATCGTGCAGGGCCGGGTCGAGCTGAACGGGATCAATCTTCTCGAACTGCCCCGAGCGAAAATGCCCGATATCCGCGGGCGCGACATCGCGATGATCTTTCAGGAGCCGATGAGTTCGCTCAACCCCCTGATGAGGATTGGCGATCAGATCGGCGAAGCCATCATGCTCCATTCCGCGCTCGATCGCGAAGCGCGGCGGCGCCGGGTGATCGAGGTGCTGAACCTTGTGGGGATTCCCGATGCCGCGGGCCGGGTCGACGCCTATCCTCACCAGTTCTCGGGTGGGATGCGCCAACGCGTGATGATCGCGATGGCGCTCGCCTGCAGCCCCAAGTTGTTGATCGCCGACGAGCCGACAACCGCTCTCGACGTCACGATCCAGGCCCAGGTGCTCGAACTGATGAAGCGGGTTCGGTCCGCGACGAACACGGCAATCCTCCTGATCTCGCACGATCTGGGCGTCATTGCCGATGTCTGCGAACGGGTGATCGTCATGTACGCCGGTCGTGTCGTGGAAGACGGCGACGTGCGATCGATTTTCCGAAGGCCAAGTCATCCCTATACGCGCGGTCTGCTTGAATCGATCCCCCACCTCAGGGACCAGCGCCGACGCCTGTTCCAGATTCCCGGCTCGGTGCCATTGCCCGGCACCGTCAAACAGGGCTGCCCGTTCTATTCCCGATGTTCGCTGCGGGTTGACGAATGCGCCAGGGAAATGCCGCCGATGTTCCGCTTCGGCGAGAGCCATACAGCGGCCTGCTGGGTCACAGCAAAGGCGGAGGCCGTCCAATGATCGAGCCGCTTATCCGGACCGAGAATCTCAGCAAGACCTTTGGCGAGGCCGGCGGCCTTTTCCGCAGATCGAAGGGCAGCAGCGTCCGCGCCGTGGACGGCGTGTCCTTTTCGATCAATCGCGGCGAGACTGTCGCGGTCGTCGGGGAGTCCGGCTGTGGCAAGTCCACCATGGGACGGCTGCTGCTGCGCTTGATCGATGCGACCGAGGGCAGCGTCTTCTTCGAGGGAACGGACATCAACACGCTCTCGCGAGGCGAGATGCGGCAGATGCGCCGAAAGGCACAGATGGTGTTTCAGGATCCCTACGGGTCCCTGAGCCCGCGCAGGAGCATTGCCGACATCGTCGCCGAACCGCTCGAGGCTTTCGGCCTTGTCCGCAACCGACGTGAGAAACGGGAGCGGGTTGCGGAACTTCTGAACCAGGTCGGGCTATCCCCCAGCTTCATGGACCGGAACCCGCGCCAGTTCTCGGGCGGCCAGCGTCAGCGGATCGGCATTGCCCGGGCCATTTCGGTGGATCCGAGTTTCGTCGTGGCCGATGAGCCCGTCTCCGCCCTTGACGTCTCGGTGCAGGCCCAGATCGTCAACCTGCTGCAGGACCTGCAGGAGCAGAAGTGCTTCACATATCTCTTCATTGCCCATGACCTCGCCGTGGTCCGGCACATCGCTGACCGCGTCATGGTGATGTATCTCGGACGCGTCGTTGAGATCGGGCACAAGGAGCAGATCTATTCGGCCCCGCAACACCCCTACACCCAGGCCCTCCTGTCGGCGGCCCCTGAGCCGGACCCGGATTTCAAGGCCAGGCGCATCATTCTCGAAGGGGACGTCCCCAGCCCGACACGCGTTCCTACGGGGTGCAGTTTTCACACCCGCTGCCCGCTGGTGCAGGACATTTGCAAGGCAGAACGCCCAGCATTGCGCGAAGTGATGCCTGGGCAAAGCGCAGCTTGCCACTTTGCGAGTCCGAATCCCATACCGGCCTGAACAGCGCACGGCTGCTCGATCGCGTTTCCACGGCGACTTCGGAGCGACAATCCATGCCGCTCTCCCAAGACAATCCTGAAGCCTCGCCGTCCCTTATTACGGAGGGCATTTCTCCGTCAGCCGGACGATTTCCGGCTCGAGCTCGTGGGCGGGCGCCATCGCTCCGAGTCAGTCAGCTGCGGAAGGTTCTCGTCGCATTTGCGGCCGGCGCTGGCCGGCTAATCGACGGTGGAAGGTGATCTGCTTCCGGCTGAGCGGCGTGCGACGAGATGGCGCCGACAATTGTGGCGAGGTGCGATCCGGGCGATGGCCGGGCGGCCTGGCCGATAGTCAGCACGATCCCTGAGCAAGTTGCCGTATGCGGCGGCAACCAAGCACTTCATTCGGGGCGCTTGGCGAATTCCTCGCCGGCAATCCGCACCGCCTGTTGCACGACGGGATAGCCGCTGTAGGGCACGAGGTTGAGGAGGGTTTCGAGCACCTCCTTTCGGCTCGCGCCGGCATTGAGTGCCGCGTTGATGTGGACACGCAGCGGGGCTTCCGTAGTCGTGGTCGCGACCGCCGCCAAGGCCGCGCAGGCCGTCAGCTCGCGGATTATAGGATCGATGCCTGGTCGTGAGAAAACGTCGCCGTACGAGTGCTCGACGATCATCCGACCGATATCCGGTGCAATGTCGTCGAAGCTGCGGATGACCGTTTCACCGGATGCTCCGGAGGTCTGTGCAAGTGTCGCGAGCCCGCGCTTCCGACGCAACTCCCGGCTCTCGGACAGTTGTGCCGCCGCGGATGGCGCCGTGATCGCTGTAGCGCCGCGGTCTGCCGAGAAGGCCCGTTGGGCGAGACCGAAGGCGTTGAGTGCGGCGGGAAATCCGGCATAGACGCTAAGCTGCATTAGCGCCTCGGCAATCTCTGCAGGCGACAGGCCCTGCTTGAGGGCGACTTTGAGATGGAAATCGAGAGCGTCGTCGCGGTTGCCGGTCGCCGCCAGCATCGAAATGATGGCGAGGTGCTTGGCCTTCGGTTCCAACCCCTCGCGCGCCAGCGACTCGCCGAAGGCGAATTCAATCGTCCAGCGTGCAAGGTCCGGCGAGATCGCTTCAAGAGGCCGCAGATGGCCTTCGCCGTTGACCGCTAGGAGGGCTTCCAGTCCGCGCCGGTATCGCTGCGTTCCGTCGTCGCTTGCCGGTGGCGGGGCCTCGAAGGTGATGCCTCGCTCCTGGAAGATCTCGCGCGCCAGGGCGATCGAAACGACGGCGGAGGGGAAGCCGAGAACCGCCACGGATACGAACAGCAACTCGACCAAATCCTGCGGTCTCCCGCCGGCGTTGAGGAAGCCTGTCATATGAAACTTGAGCTGCGGTTTGACGCTGCCCAGCGCCATCAAACAAGAGACGGTGCAAATCTGCCGTAGCGGCAAACTCAGTCCCGGGCGGGAGAGAATATCGCCATAAGAATATTCGACCGTAAAACGCGCCAAGTCCGGCGACGCCTCTGCAAGGCGTTTGATCGGCAAGTCAAAACCCTCGCCGCCGATCCGCTGGAGAACCTTCATGCCGCGTTCGAAACGCTCGCCGTTTGCGTCTTGAGCCATGGTCTGCTGGGCTCCCATCAAGCCGCTTCATGAAGAGGGTTTCGGGGGGCATGACTTCGGCCATGCGGCGCGATAGAGCCGCCGCCCCGTGCCCCTATCAGAGATTCATCGCTGAACGATTGCGATAAATCCAATTCATTAATAATATCATCGTCATGAATGCGGTTCATCTTGCCAATATCGATCTGAATCTGCTGGTGGTGTTCGATGCCGTGTTTGCAGAAGGTCATGCCACGCGCGCAGCCGAACGGATCGGGCTGACCCAGCCGGCCGTGAGCCACGCGCTCAACCGGCTGCGTGCTTTGTTCGGCGATCCACTCTTCGTCCGCTCGCCGCGTGGCATGGTGCCGACTTCGCTGGCCCAAGACATCGCGCCGAACGTGCGATCTATCCTCGAGCAGGTGCAAGGCGTACTGCGTGGCGGGCGTGCTTTCGACCCGACCGCGAGCACACGGCAGTTCGTCCTCGGTCTCTCGGACTATGCCGCCTTCGTGCTTCTGCCTCGCCTGACCGCACGCCTCGACCAAGAGGCGCCGGGCCTGTCTCTCGTCGCCCGCAATACGAGCCGGAGCGTCGGCCTGCCGATGCTGGAGGATGGAACGGTCGAACTGATCGCGGGCAACTTTCCGGAGCCGCCGACACACATGCGGGAGGAACTGCTCTACGAAGAAGACTTCATCTGCGCCGGCCGCGGCGACCACCCCAATCTCGGCGAACCGCTCGATCTCGACCGATATTTGGCCCTTCGCCACATTCAGGTCTCGATGAGGGGCAATCCGAGCGGCTATGTCGACGCCGTGCTGGCGGAAAGAGGGCTCAAGCGAAATGTGGCCGTAACCGTCGGACACTTCCTGATGGCCCCAATGCTGGTGGACGCCTCCGATCTCGTGGCGACGGAACCACGCCGCCTCTTTACGCCGCTTGCCGGCCGCCTACCCCTCAGGCTCTTCCCGCCGCCGATCGACATTCCCCAGTTCCGGGTGGTGCAGACATGGCACTCAAGGCACGATGCTGATCCGGGCCATCAGTGGCTGCGGCGCATTCTCCGGGAAGTCGGTCAACAGGCATAAGTCACTAATCTACGGGCGACCCCCTGAACGGTCCCGCTCACTCGGCGCTTCATCGTCGGCCCATACTACTAGGTAGTTCGATGGCGTCGGACATTTTCGCGGCAGACGGCCAAAGGCGTCGCACGTTAAATTCGATTCCTGAGCGCGAAGCCGAGCTGAACCGGGCCAATCACTCTGCGGCAATTTGGAGGGCTAGCGTAGACATGGTGCCCATCATCGTGGAGCGTAGCCCGCCAGCCGCGCCGATTCCCACTCGAGCGGTTCGGCCCCGAGTTGATCTTCATTGAAAACGTGCCTGGCATAGCGGTCGGCAAGAGCGACGAGAGCGCTCCGCTCGATCGCCTTATCGAATGGCTCGGCCGCAACGGCTACCTGCCCGATATCTTCACACTTCGTTGAGTGTGGTCTCCTGTCCCTTGTGGAAGTATGCTCTTGGGGAGGCGTGGGCGAGTTCTCATTCACGAGGCATATCAGGTTTCCATGTCAGGCCATGCGATCCACATCAAGATCGACGGAAGAACCTACTCGGGGACCTTCAAAGTTGACCGAAAGATGCTGATCGTCACAACAACCTACGGCAGCAAATCCGCCGAAACGAACCCGCGGGTGGCACATGAGACCCTTGCTCACCAACTCCTTCAGGAACTTGTCCAGCAGGAAAAGTCGCGCAAGGGCTCGACGCTCTGACGAAAGGCGTGCGCTCGGCATTGTCACGGGAATGATGTGATCTGAGCCTGCCACGGTAGGGTAGGAGCATACAGCACCGATTTCGTCATCGCGGGCACGAATGGCGATGATGTCATCACCGGCACGCCGGGCGACGACCGGATCTTCGCGGCCGGCGGCAATGACCAAGTCACTGCGCTTGCTGGCGATGACGAGGTCCATGGCGGCGCCGGCGACGATATCCTCGATGGCGGTCCGGGCGGCTTCGACAATCTGTTTGGCGACGCGGGCAATGACCGACTGACGCTGGCGACGAGCGACGGCGGCGGCACGGCGTTTGGCGGCGAGGGCGACGATGTCATGTTCGGCAGCGACACCTCCTTCAACAACTTCGACAACACGCTGCGGGCGAGGCCGGCAACGACGAGCTGCATGCCGGCGCGGTCGGCACATCCCTGAACGGGGAAGGCGGCTCGGATTGGCTGATCAGCGGTGCGGCCGACGACCAGATGGAGGCCGGACGCGACGAGTTCGGTTTCGAGCTGGACAATGCGCAGGATCTGTTCGTCTACAGCGGAACCGGGCGCTGGAGCGAGGAAGGCAGCTTCTTCGGCGACACGGTGTCCGGCTTCCAGGATGGTTCGGACCTGTTCGACCTGCGCGGCAGCGGCCTGCAATTCTCCGACCTGTCGATCGTCAACGAGGAATTCGAAACGACGATCACCTCGGTGCGCGGGAATATCTCGGTCTTCGTGAATGCCGGGCAGGAGGTTTTCCTCGACCAAGATGATTTCCTGTTCGACCCGGCGCCCGCGCCGTTCTCGACCGATCCGCTGTTTATCTAACGGGCTCGGAGGCTAACGATTTCACCCGGAACAGGAGCCCAAGCGGTCCATCCTGTTCCGGACTTGGGCCACCCTCCGCCGAACTTTGCCCCAGACACCGGATGAGAGCCTCGATTGGGTCGGACATCACTACCGAGCCAGAAATGGGCGCTGGTAGGATGGCAGCCTTCCTCGCCCTGTCGACGAGATTGCGCAGCTTACCATGAGAAGCGTCGCCGCGGCCATCGAGCTGATGCTTTAGCGCCAGCTCGAACGCACCAAACGCCTGCGCTTCGCGTCATAGTCGAAAAAGGCGTAGATGATGGTGTTTCGCGCGCGATCGAAACCCGCCACCACATCAGCCGGTGCGGTCCATTTGAGGCCGAAGGCAGCCAATACGTCATGATGGTCCGCGAGGGTCATCCGGCGGGTTACACCGTTCTGGACAACACAGAGATCGGCAAAGCGCGGGTCAGGCTGCAAAATACTCTCGACTGTCTTGAAGGCCATGTGACTGATCCGGTTCAGAGGGACGACATGCCGTCTAGATCATGAGACTGAGCTGGTCCGGGTCCTCGTGCTGTTCGCCTTCAAAGGACGACAACGTGACGCCTATCAACCGGATGCCTTTTTGGGTCGGGAATAGTGGATCGAGGAGGCCGCACGCGATGCTCTCCACCTCCGATGCTGATCCCGGCGGCAGGCCGACTGTGCGGCTGCGCGTGATCTGCTGAAAACCGGCGTACTTCACCTTCAAGGTCACGGTTCGCCCGTGCAGCCCCTTCGCTACGCAATGGCGCCAGACCTTTGCGACCAACGGTGTGACCTCGGAGTGCGCCGCCTCGAGGTCGAAGATATCGACCGCGAAGGTATCCTCGGCGCCGACCGATTTCCGCTGCCGGTCGGGCTGGACCGGGCGCTCATCGATCCCGCGCGAGATCCTGTAATACCAGGCGCCGGACTTCCCGAAATGCTCCTGCAGGAAGGCGAGTGGCTTCGCCCTGAGGTCGGCGCCTGTCAAAATGTCGAGCCGCTCCATCTTGGCTGCGGTGGCCGGTCCGACCCCGTGCAATTTCTTGACCGCGAGCGCCTCGACGAATGGCGGTCCCATGCGTGGCGTGATGATGGCCTGGCCGTTGGGCTTGTTCAGATGGCAGTGCTGGGAGTTGCCGAACGATGCCTTCCGCCCGTCACCGAATTTTTCGGAGGCATCAAAAAGCCTGTTCAATTCAGTTGCTTAGGTGGCCTCGGGTGGTCTTGCCTACCCATGCCGAATATTGGCTGTGGGGGGTACGGCGAGATAGAGGATGCGGCCGCGCAGCCAACGCGGCTGAGTTCGGACAGGATCCGTGACCGCCCCTCGCTTCACGAAGTGGCGCTGGCGTTTGTCGGCTAGGCGTGGTCGGGCGGGCCGCTGCTCAGGTTCCGTTTGGCCCGCCACCTCTGGCTTCCCATGTCAGAATGGCGAGAGCCAAATTCTCGAGTTCGACCTCAGCCATCGGATGACGAGCAGCAGCATGGAGGTCGCAAGCTCGGGCACAGGCGCGAATATAGTCCGCCTCCGAACTCAACATTACGGAGCGGCGACTTGGGTAGGCTGGGGCCCGGTTTCGCCTGCGGTCTGGTCGTTCTTGACGCATGCCAGGCTCCCCTGCGTTGTGCCTCCGCGGGTCTGCGCGATGGAATGCGCAGTGAGAATCGCCAAAGAAAGCCGACGACGAAAACCTGTGATGGAGCCGCTCCGAGGAGCAATCCCACCATTTCGGATCCGCTAAAAGCGGAGAACATAATGCTGCTCGCTGTTCACATCTTGGAATAGCGGCAAACGTCTCGGATCGCGCCCCCTCCTTAGTATAGGTCGCAGTAGTCTCACCGAACGGTATCGGCCAAGACGGAGCGGCACGGCTGGCCATAGGCATGGGCTCGGCGGAGCGCGCTTAATCGCTGGCGTCCGACAACCGGTGCTTCAAAATGCGTTATGCAGTTTTGGCCCCGGGCCAGCGGATCACTTTTCCTGCCATCATCAGGCGATCGCGACCGCCATTCTTAGCCGCGTATAGTGCTCGATCGGCTGCTTCCACCAATGAAGCATGGTTGGTCGTGGTCGCGGCATTGGGCCAGATCGTAGCGCCGCCAATACTTGCCGTTGTGCGCCATGCGGCGACACTACCGTCTTCAATCTGGATTTCGTGGAGCGCCTCTAGAACCCTGGTCCCGACCTGCTCGCACCCGTCGGAATCCGTATTCGGGAGAAGAAGAGCGAACTCTTCTCCGCCATAACGGGCGGCAAGATCGGCCGACCTCAGAGCCTGGTTAGCCAGTACGCTAGCGATCGTCCGCAGGCAGCTATCTCCCGCTTGATGTCCGAACTGGTCGTTGAACATCTTGAAGTGGTCGATATCGATCATCAGCAGGGAAATAGGAGTGCCTTCCCTGCGCGCTCTCGCCCATTCCTGCTCTAGACGTTCGTCGAAGCAGCGACGGTTGCCAAGGCCTGTGAGCCCGTCGGAGGCGGCCAGAACGGCGAGCTTCGCCTCAAGGTCTTTGTGTTGCGTCATATCGCGGGAGAGAGCAACGAAACCATTGATAAGACCAGTGTCCGAATTCCTGGTTGGGCGCATTGTCGTCTCGACCCAGATCTCGGACTTCTCGCGATGGCGAATGCGATAGAGCATTCGCGCTTCGTCCATCTCACCTCGCTTCAGCGCTTCAATCGTTTGCTCGACTCGTGGTCGGTCCTCGTGATTGACGCCCGCCAAAGCCGAGGTTCCGACAAGTTGCGCGGGGGCCCAACCCAAAACGCGCGCTGAGGCTGGAGACGCATAAAGAATGCGTTCGTCGAAATCGATACGGGTCACCAGGTCGCTGGACTCTTCAGCCAGGAGCCGAAAGTCAGCCTCCTTTGCCGCGATTGCAGCGGCAAGACGCTGACGTGCGACGAGCTGCCGGACGAGATGGATACCGACAAGAGCAATGAACAGGGCGAGCCCAACGACGAAGGCTACACGTGTGATCACACCCTGGCGCCAGCGCGCAAGCACGTCGTGCTCCGCTTGTGTCGCGAGCAAGACGAACGGGAAGCGATCACTCACTTTGTAGAAGCTCAACCGCTGCAATCCGTCCAAGGGTGAGCGGAAGTAGTATGTTCCCGATGAAGCGCGAGGGATCTGTTCGCGAATAAGACGGGTCGTCGACAGATCCCTGCCTACAAAACTGCCGTCACCGACGCTTCGGGCAAGCAGAATTCCGTCCTTGTTGAGCAACGTGACGGTGCCGCGTGGCCCAATATCAAATCTCCTATAAAATTCTGCGAAATAGGCGACGTCGATTGTCGCAGCAACCACGCCGGCAAACCTGCCATCCCTGTGATTGAAGCGGCGCGATATCGTGATGATCCATTGACCGCCCGATCGGCTTTGCACAGGGGGGCCTAAGAAAGTTTGGCGGTCGTCGATATCGCGATGATGTTGAAAATAGGCGCGGTCACTATTGTTCAGCCCGGCGAGGTTTACGCTTTCCGTCGTCGCGACCCACTCGCCGATCTCGTCATAAACAAAGAGGCCGCGGATACGGCCTAGCGTGGTTCGACGATCGTTTAGGAAGCTCTGAAGGCCCGCTAGGGCCTCGGACTCAATGCCAGTTGATTCCAGGCGATTGGCAAGTCCAAGGAGCGTCGCGTCGGCGAGCTCCACCGAATCTTCGGCGTGCTGCGTAAGCGAGCGGGCGAGATTGGCCATGTCTATCTCGGCATTCTCCAGCACCGCTTCGCGCGCTGACCATTCTCGCCAGCCGCTAAGGATGAGAATCGCAAGACAGGCAATTGTCACGAACACGCCGGCCCAGAACGGGAGGCGAGAACGGTTCGCAATTTGCGTGTCGACGCCGGCCCTCATTGTGACGGGCCTCCTCTTAGTTGGCACCCGCTCGCTCGCGATGAAGCATCGGCGACGCGCTCGGCTGTAGTCTGAGTGTACATCATCGACATAATGAACCCCAGCTCACGCTTTCAACGATCGCCATCGCACTTGTTTCAACCCCAGCAGCCGCAGAACGATCAAGGCAAGGCCAACACGTGCAATGAGTTACCGCCGCTCAGGACCGGTCGCACTGACGCCTTCGAGCCCGAAGCGGCGAGGACACGGAACGTTCGCTCGGCCGCCAGCCAACGCGATTGGCGAGGGCTGAAAGCCCCGGGAACGCATTATGTCATTAAGACCATGAGGCGTGGCGGAGCCTCATCCAATCCATAATTCACGAATTATCTCTGCATCGGCGTGCCGACCTTGCCGATCAACTGATTGGGTGTCGCGAAGGCGTGCTCCGTCTGGCGCAGCGCATAGCCGGGCATCGGACTGAGGATCACGTCGGACCCACCGCGTGCTCCTGCAGTCGGATGCAGCAGCGCGACACGCTGCCCCTTCGTGACCGCGTCACCCAGCGCGACGAGATGTTCGACGAGGCCCGCTCGCGACGCCTCCGGCCCGGCCGTGAAATGCACGCCGGGGCTCCAACATAGCTGGAACCGCCACAAAGCGGCCGGCAGTGAAGCGCTTGATTGCCTAAGTTGATAGTAAGTGTAATAGCCCTGCGGCCTCTTATTGAGTAGGGCTCGCGTTTCGGCTCCGGGTTGTGGGCCTTTCCATCACTCCAATAGTCCCCCGGTCAAATCATGACGAGCCAGCAACGCGTTCTCATCACGGGTTCAGCAGCCGGAATAGGGCGCGCGATCGCCGATCGCTGCCGGCAAGACGGGTACGAGGTGGTCGGGATCGATCGGGATGAATCCGACATTCGTGCGGATTTGTCTGATCCACAGGCGACTGCCCTAGATGCCGTAATGGGCCGGCGCTTCGAATAGCCATTTTGGGTGGCTGTCCCTCAGAATGATGGTGTTGAAAACGAGGTCCGAGCGATCGGCCTCAAGCATCATGAGAGGAACAGCCGTGGAGCATTATGCTGGAATCGATGTCTCT